>CAMDPK010000035.1 GCA_945904015.1 Candidatus Kuenenia stuttgartensis
CCAAACGCAAACGCGGTCCCAAGAAACCGCGCCCCAAACAAACCAGCGGCAAGACAAACCACCACGTCTCCACCGCCAAACTCCTCGCCAAGAAATCACCACACCAATCCAACAAGAAACCATCGAAGTGACGACCTTGAAAGGGGTGCTTTGGTGAGCCGTAACATCCCGCCTGTTTCTGGTTCGAATCGCAACGGTTGGCTGGAGACCGAAAGGCCCACCATGTTCGACACTGAAGATGACAGCATCGACCCCGCCGAAAGCTTCGAACTGAAGTGGCAAGGGAGCTGCATCGTGGTGATTCCAGCGGCCAGCGTGGAAACGATGCGCTGGGATTTGATCGAGCCGGCAGCAGAGATCATCCTGGGGCCACTGAAGGAACAGAAGGTTCCGATGGTCGTTTTCGATTTGAGCAACGTGGCGTATTTCGGCTCGGTGTTTTTGGCGTTGCTGTTGCGTTGTCACAAGCTGGTCAAAAGTCGTGGCGGCGAATTGGTGCTGTGCGGCCCCAGCGCGATGGCTCGCGAACTCTTGAGAGTCACGTCGCTCGACACGCTCTGGGCGATCTATGATTCACGAGAGGAAGCGCTGACCGCTTTGGCCGCGTAACGATCGTCCGAGTCCGGCGCTTCTTCTGGAACATGAAACGCTACGGAAGCTCACATGACGAATCGACCGAGAACTCCCGACGAAATCGACCCTTCGCAGTCCTTTCAAGAAATCTTGTCATCGCCGTTGGAGGAGCAATTGCGAGCCACGGCTCCGCAAGACCTCGCGGCACGCATGGCCGACGAACTTCCGGACGATGTCTTTGATCCCGATCCGACGGAGTTCGTTCGACAACCACGTCCGCCAGTCACTTTGGAGTCGTTGATTGCAGGCATCAAACAGGATGCCGACAAGCTGGCTCGCGACAACGCGGCCTTGGGGGACGTGAAAATTCTGGCTCGCGCTTTGAAAGAGCTGCGTTACGCCTTCAAGATCTTCACACCGTACCGGCAGCATCGAAAGGTGACGGTCTTCGGTTCGGCGCGGACCAAGCCGGATCATCCCAGCTATCAGCAATCGGTCGACTTCGGCCGACGTATGGCGGCGCTCGGCTGGATGGTCCTGACCGGCGCGGGAGGTGGCATCATGGAGGGTGCTCACGTCGGTGCCGGTCGCGACATGGCGATGGGCGTCAACATCATGCTTCCCTTCGAGCAGGCCGCGAATCCGATCATTCTCAACGACGCCAAGCTCATTAATTTGAAATACTTCTTCACGCGCAAGCTGCTGTTCGTCAAAGAAGTCAGTGCGATCGCGTTGTTCCCCGGCGGCTTCGGAACGCAAGACGAGTGCTTCGAGACGCTGACTCTGGTCCAAACCGGCAAGCACGAACTGATGCCGATTGTCTGCGTCGACGATCCCACGAATGACTACTGGGGAAAATGGCGGAGGTATCTGGCGGACGAATTGCTCTCCGAGGGGCTGATTTCTCCGGAGGACTTGTCTCTGTTCAAAGTGACCAACAGCGTGGATGCCGCGATCGAGGAGATTCTGCACTTCTTCCGCGCCTACCACAGCATGAGATTTGTGCGCGGCCAATTGATCGTGCGGCTGAATCTTCCGGTTTCCGACGAACTGCTGACGCGATTGAACGACGAGTTTTCCGACTTGCTGGAATCCGGCCGCATTGGTCGCGCGACTGCGCATCGCTTGGAGTTGGACGAAACGGACACACTCGAATTGCCGCGGCTGACGCTGAACTTTAACCGCAAGAAAGTCGGTCGCCTGCGACAAATGGTGGATGTGCTCAACAACGATGCGTGACGTTCGTCGAGGCGGTTCAGGATGTAACCCGAAGCGTGAGCGAGGGCGAATTTTACGCGGGATCGTCCAGCTCCCTCGCTCACGCTTCGGGTTACTTTTTGCGGATCTGCGTCCACACGTCGCCAGCGAAGATGTCGATCATCTCGGCTAGTCCTTCTGCGACGAACTCTGGGCCGGACACGAACCGCCCCGGCCGAGTCCACGTCTGCAGTTTCTCCGGATCAACCCCCAACATGCGGACCAGCAGTCCGTCCATGTCGGCCTCCAGCAGTTTGAAGTGCCGAGTCCATTCGGCCGCCTCTTCGAGCCGGACTTCTTCTTCGCTCTGCCAGCGAATCGGGTGAAACAGCAGCGTCGAGTGTGGCGTGACGAGTCGTCGTTCGCACGCCGCGAACGGCAGAATCGTCGCCGAAGAACATTCCCCCGCGACAACTCCAACCGCTTTTAATCCGCGCAGCTTGATGAGCGTCGCCAACGCCAGCCCGCAATAAATGCTGCCGCCGCCACTGTCGAAGAAGATTGTCCCGCGGCTGTTGCGAGGCACTTCCAACAACTGTTGAAACAGCTCGGTCTGCTTGTCGGTCAGGTCACCAAAGATTCCGGCTTCCCACTCGCTGTCCTTCGCAGTGGACGACAACGCCCAAGCTCCGGGAGGTGGGTACGGCGACAAACGTGACGGTTCGGACTCAGCCGCGTGACTGGGTTGGCGATTCTTCTTGCGGATCATGGAAACCTTCAATTCAACGTAGCCATCATCGCTCCGCGTGATGAGCCGAATGGCAAATTCGCGTTGGTGAAGTGTTCGGCTCGTCACGCGGAGCGATGACGGCTACGTGATTATTCGATGCAGTAAAGCGAGTCTGTTCCGCGAATCAGCAATCGGCCTTGGCTGATCCCCGGCGAAGCGAACGTGTCCTCGGCGAGTTGGTTTTCGGCAACGACTTCCAGCGTCGGCCCCGGCTTGATGACTTTCATCAGACCGTGATCGTCCAGAAAGTAGACGAGCCCATTCGCCGTCACCAACGAAGCGGAGTAGTGCGGGCCGAGCCGCTCTTGCCACTGAATCTTGCCAGACACCGCGTCGTAGCAGGTGCCGATGCCGGCATCCGACACGATCAAGAAATAATCTCCGCAGGCGATTGGCGACGGGACATAGGAGTCGGCCTTTTTGTAGTGCCACTTCACATGCGACTCGTTGGTGATCTTGCCGCTGCCACGCGGGTCGATGGCCATGATGTGATGATCGGGGAAGCCGCCGGTCATGAAGATCAGCCCCTTGTTGTAGACCAGCGACGCGACGAACTGCTCGGTCGGGCCGTCGAGCATCCAGAGCTGTTTGCCCGTGTGCGGATCGTAGCTGGCGACGCACTTGCTGCCCGACAGCATCATCTGCGTGCGTCCGTCGATCTCGCGGATGATCGGCGTGCAGTAGCTGCGAGTCTTGTACTCGCGAGGCGTTTTCCAAACGGTGTCGCCGTTCGTGCGTTTCAGTGCCGTCAGGTACGACTCGCCGTCGTGATCGCCGTTGACGATCAACAAATCCTTGAACACGATCGGCGACGAGCAGAATCCATGCTGCGATTTGAACACGCCCGGCCGAGTCTGCCAGAGCCGCTGGCCCTCAAGATCGTAGGCCGCGACAAGCATGTCCGTCTGATCGAGAAACGACACATAGACCTTCTCGCCATCCGTCACCGGCGTGCCGCTCGCCCAACTGTTGAGTTTGTGTTTCTTTTCGAGCGGCGTCTCGACGACGACTTTCTCCCACAGCAGTTTGCCGGTCGTAAAGTCGAGACACACCAGCACGCGACTCGGATGATCGCCCACGTTGGCACCGACGAGGAACACGCGATTGCCCAAGACGATCGGCGACGAATGCCCGCCATAGGGAAGCTTGACCTTCCAGGCAATGTGCTCGGTCTCGCTCCAAGTCACCGGGACTTTGGTCTCGTCGCTGGAGCCATCGCCACGCGGCCCGCGCCAGCCCGGCCAATTCTCGGCCTGAGCCGTCATTGCCATCGCCGCCAAACAGGTCAATCCCCAAAGCAGCCGTCGCACGTTGGGCATGGTTCCCTCGCTGGGTTCGTGAAATTCATCGGCCAGACATCCGCCGTGTCCCTGCCAGAATCTCGCCACGAGGCGAAACATGCAACTCTCAAGGTTCCCTCCGTTCCGACGAAAACCGACCAGAAAGTGGATGGAACCACGGCCGACCAATTCCGAGAATGAACGCGATCCCGCATCCAGCCACTCACTGACGGATCACAACCGCTCCAGGCTGAGTCCATGTTCGACGAAATCCCCGTTGCCCTGTCGCCCGACGAGAACCTTTCGGACCCTCCGAACTGGCGTCACTGGACGTGGTGGCTGCGACCGATCGTGGCGCTCCCGCTGATGCTGTTTGTGCTGCTGTTGCTGTCGCCGTTTTTGGTTCGAGGCTGGCACTTGGCAAAGGTGCCGGACATCGCCGATCCGTTTGATGTCGAGGCATTTCTTTCCGAGACCGTGGACGACAAGGACAACGCCTTCGTCGATTACCACGCGGCGCGGGCGTTGTTCGTGTCGGACACCAGTCTCACTGACGACGAGCGGGAAGAGCTTGAGGCGGGCTGGGAAAAGACGTCTCCACCTGTCCGAGCTTGGGTTGACGCGAATTTGCCGGCGCTGAATCGGTGGCGAACCGGCACGGAGAAAACCGACGCGATCGACGGTGACTTGCGCAACGACCCTTGGTTGAGTCTTCCGGAAGTTGCACCCGCACGCGATTTCTCTCGATTGGCTTGGCTCCAAGGCGAGCGAGAGCAATCTGAAGGTCACCTGGCCGAGGCATGGAAATGGTATCGCGCTGCGGTTCGATTTAGCCGCCATGTCGCACAGAGAAAAGACTGGATTGGCCGGTCACTTGGTTGGTCCTTTTACGCATTGACTGCAAAGCGCATCGTGCGCTGGGCGAGTGATCCGCGAACGAGTGGCGAGGAATTACGATCGGCTTTGAACCAACTCACCGAAGACTATCGACTCACACGACCAGTGTCGGAGCTGCTCAAAGTCGAATACTGCGATCTTCCGAAGTACGCACAACTCGATGATGACGGGAAATCTCCATTTTCTTTTGGACCGACATCCTCAGATTGGCGCGATTGGCGTTTCATTCGTTATTGCCGTGGAGAACCCGAACTCACAATTCGGTTCAAGAAGTTGTTCTTCGAAAATTGGCTTTGCGGCTGCGACTCTCCCCGGAGTTTGCAGCACCGAATCAGTAGCCCAAAAGGATTTGTCCTGGATGTGACGGCTCCCGGTTCTGGCATCTCAGGCATGGGCGTCCTGCGCATGATGGAGTTCGCAGAGACAGGCTGGGGAACGAGTTTTGCCAAGATTCGAAATTCTCTCGACACGGAACTGGCACGACAGGAAGCCTTGCGACTGACGCTGGCTTGCCAGCTCTGGTTTCGGCGGCACGGTGAATTCCCCTCGAAATTGGAAGACCTCGTCCCCGACATCGTGTCGGAGTTGCCTGTCGATCCCTTGCAAAGCCGGCGAGTTGTTTCGTTATCGACGCGATCGTGAGGCGGCTGTCGTCTACAGTCTTGGGGACGACGCGGTGGACGATCACGGCAGCGTGGAACTCATTCCTGTCAAGGACTACCCAGACATCGGCTATCGGCTTGAGCCGCCACGGATTCGCGAGCAAGCCTCCGAGCAAAAGCCGGTCGATGAGCCTTGACTCGGTCTGGGAATCCTCCAGCATCCGCAGTCATGCCTTCTCGCTCGCTCACCGCTGCTGTGTGGACGCCGTCCGGCCGAGGGGCCGTGGCGACGATTCGCGTGCGAGGCGATCTCGCAACGCTGTCCGTGGGAATCGCTGGAATCTTTCAAACGGCGAGCGGCCGTTCGCTGAGCGAGACGCCGCAACAACGAATCTGTTTCGGCCAGTGGGGATGTGGTGAAGTGGGCAGTGGGCAGTGGGCAGTGGGCAGTGGAGCATCGGCTGCCGAAGACGTGGTCGTGTGCCGTACCGGGCCGGATGCCTGCGAGATTCACTGCCACGGCGGTGACGCGGCCGTGCGGCGGATTCTGAGCGATTTGGAAAGTGTTGGCTGCGTGGTCACGGAGTGGTATTGGCAACTCGAAACCGAGCGTGGAGTGTATGAGTACGAACACGCCTACGCGCTGTCGCAAGCGACAACTCTGCGAGCCGCCGGTTGGATCGCGGCTCAGGCGGGGCGAATGGAACGAGCGATCACAGAACTCAGCGAACTGGTCGCCAACGGACTCCGCGAACAAGCCACGGCACGGGCCAACGAGATGTTGGCATGGGCAAGCTTCGGACGTCATCTCACTCGGCCGTGGAAAGTCGTGTTGGCAGGGCGGCCGAACGTCGGCAAGTCGAGCCTCATTAACGCACTGGTCGGTTTTGAACGCTCGATTGTGTTCGACGAACCGGGGACGACTCGCGATGTGGTCACGGCCGACACAGTGCTCGACGGCTGGGCCATTCGGCTGAGCGACACAGCGGGACAACGCGGCTCGACGGATGAACTTGAAGTCGCCGGTATCGCGCGGGCGCGTGATGCGCTTGTCAGCGCCAATGTGCGATTGCTGCTGATCGACGTCAGCCAACCGCCGCACGACGATGATTGGCAATTGCTCGCTGAATGGGAATGGTCCGATCCAATCGTCGTGGCGCACAAAGCTGACTTGCCAGACGTCTGGGGCGAAGCGTTGCCGACGAAGGCGATCCGCGTGTCATCGTTGCAGCGCATGGGACTGAAGGAATTGTCGTCGGCCATCGTGACTCGGCTGGTCCCGCAGTTGCCGCCCGAAGAGACGGTGATTCCGTTGACCGAGAAACAAGTGCATGAGTTGCAGAAGCATGCCTTTGGGTTGGCAGGGCCGCAGACAACGTAGCCATCACGCTCCTGCGTGATGTGCCGAAAGCTTCATTCGTCCGCAATCACCGAAAATCCGGATCGCCGTGAAGCGCTCGGCTCGTCACGCGGAGCGATGACGGCTACGTTGTCAGCGTCCGAGCCAAAACGATCGGCGAGATTGCTCGCGCGTTTGGAGGCGGCGTTGATCGGCGCGGTGAATCGGTGAGTCGGGGAACTCGGCTCCGGTCGGATCGGGGTAGCCGCGCATGGCTCGGAATGGCAGCGGTTCGACGAATTGGCCGTAGATCGTGTTGAGGTCGGCATCTTTGTCCCAGCCGACGTTGTGGATGATGAAATCGCGTTTCCAGCCGGGCGGGAGTTTCGGAGCTTGATCGGCCTGGAAGCGAATCGTCACGGCGTCTCCCGCGCCGAGAATCGCCAGCCGGTCGTCGGAGTCTTTGAGCAATTCGGTAATGTCCCCGAAGCGAGTGAACTTGCCACCCATCGGCGGCCATTGCGTCTCGGTCGTGATTTGCGAGGCGTCGTAGCGTTCCGGGCCAAATTCGGGATGCGGCAGGCGTGCCGAGAAGCCGCGAAATTGCAGGTCGGCACTCAGCAGCGGCAACGGCGTCAGCGTGTGTTCGAGCGGTGCTTCATCGACCGTGAAGAACATTTCGTCCCAATAGAGTTCCATGCTGGTGACGATGCGGAGTTTGAGGGGCGAGGGGCGAGGGGCGAGGGGCGAGTTGGTCAGTTGCAACGCTTCGGAAAGGTCAACCGCGATCGTTTTCGTTTTTCCGCCGGGGAAGCCGATGTACGGGATCGCCTCGCGCCATTCGCCGGATTCATTCGGGAGCCAAATCGACGGCGGCTTCGGAGCCTCGCGATCCGGGTTCTGCGATAGCGAGACATTGATCGACGTGTCGGTCGGGAAGATCCAGCCGGTGAGAAACAGCGTCACGTTCTTCGCGCCGCTCAGGTCGCCGAGATCGAGTTCGATAAAGTGCTCCTCGGTCAGACCTTGCTGGATGATTTTGTCAAAGGCACGCAGGTATTGCTCGTCGCGACGAGCCAACTTGGGCAGCACGTCGCGCCCACGCGAATCACGAGCGGCCACCGGGGTACGGCGTTGCCGAACCGGATGCAGTTTGAACTCCGAGATGCTCGGCGGGCCGACCTTTTCGTTGCTGAAGAACTCGACATCGGCCGGATGATCGACGGCCAGCAGTTGAACTTGATCGAAGTACGCGGCCTCCCAGAGTTCTTCGGTGAGCATCACGCGGTACTCGCCGTTCGATTCGCGCAGCCGGTCGCCGTCGATCTTGAGGTATTCCCATTCACGGCACGGAGCCATGACTCCCTCGGCCAGTTGCAGGCCGATCGGTGCGGCCCACAGGCAGTCGGTGAAGAATGTCCATTGCTCGCCATCCCAAGTGTAAATGTACGGGCACGAACCTTTCAGAATTTGCTGCGCGGCGATCGGCAATCCCGATGGAGGTCGCAGCACGTTCTGCGGAATGCCGTTCGTCCAGACGACGCGAGCGACATCGGCCTGCTTCAGCGGGCCGAGTCCGAAGTGCGTGGACTGCCCTTCGACGACTCGGATGTGAGACTTGCGCCCCGGCAACTCCGGCAGGCCGGCGGCTCGCAGTTCCAGCAGACTGCCGAGACCGTGAGTGTTGACTCGTTCGCTGTTGCGTTGTGGCTTGCGATCCGGGTCGGCTCGCAGCGAGAGGTCGAGCCAGCCGTTCTGATTGCCGCCGTCGTTGCGAATCCAGATCGGTCGCTGATCGGTGACGACCAAAACGTCTTCATCGCCATCGGCGTCGAAGTCGGAGATCTCGCAAGTCGTCACGGGACCAAACTTGGTGCGGGCCAGCGGCACCGCATTGGCGATGGTCTGGATGACGAATGGATTCTTCGGCGAAACCTGGAGGAATTGTTTGACCGAAACATGATCGTCTTTCCAAAACAAGTAGTCCCGTCGGCCGTCGTTGTTGAAGTCCAGCAGCCGCAGGCCACTCTGCTCCGAACGGTGTTGGCCGAGCAAATCCCATTTTAGCGGCTGAGTCTGCAACGAGCCCAAATGCAGCGAGACCGTTTCTCCGATGGACGATTCCTTCTCCGACCACTCGCGCCAGCGCAGCCGCCCGTGCGAAATGTTTTCCAGCAGTCCCGGCTTCGTGACCTTGTGGCCGGTCACGATCACGTCGGTCTGCACGTCGAAATTCCAATCGACTGGCAGTAGCACCGTGGCCTGAATGTCGGTCGGCGGCAGGGCCGAGCGGGATGAGATGTCGGTGAACTTGGTGTGCTCGCGGCTGTCGTTGTTTTGCCAGATGCTCAGGCCGGAGCCGCTCGACACGATCAAATCCAAATCGCCGTCGTGGTCGATGTCCGCGGGTGCGATGGCCAGCACTTTGGGCAGCGACTCGAATGCCGGGTCTTGGGCGAGTGCCTTCAGCGATCGGGTCTTCGATTCCTTGTCGTATTCGTTTCGCAGGAACAGCACGCCGTCATCGCCGAAGACCAGCAGGTCGATGTCCGCGTCGACCGCCTGTTCCGCGGCTCCGACGACTTTCTGATCTTGGCGAGCGGGGGGCGTTAGCCCTCCGAGTTGCTTTTCCTTTGATGGCTTTTCATGACTCGGAGGGTTGACACCCTCCGCTCGCCTGGAGGCCGTTTGACCGATGAAGCGATGATCGTCCGGAGTTTCTTCGGTGTCGCGGTCGAGATCGCAGGCGAGCAGTTTCGACATGCCGCTCGGCACGACCGCTTCGCAGAGCGTCGTCCAACGCGAGTCGCTCCCGGACTTTTCTGGCTGACCAAACACGATGACCTGGCCGCTGAGCAACACGATCACGTCCCAGCGACCGTCGAGGTCAAAGTCGGCGATCTTCACGTCGCGAATGCCGGCCAGTGCAGGCAACTGATCGGCAACCGCTGCTTCGGCGAACATGACTTCGATGGTTGATTCGCGGACGGTCGTTGTCCCCGACAACTTGGCCGCGTATTTCGCTCGCCACTCGGCCGGGTAGTCCGTGACGATTACGTCCAGCGGGTGCTTGGTCGCGCGTTTCACGTCCAGCTTGGTGGCGATTTCCGGCCGCAGCACATTCGCGATTGGCCGCACGAGCCGCAGCACGGCCGGCCAATCCTGTTTCTCAATCGCGGCTTCTGCTTTTGACAGCGCGTCGGGCAGGTTGAAGTTCAGCAGTTTTTGAATCAGGTCGACGAACGGCGGGCTGCATTCGTGCAACCGCTTCAGAGTCGTCGCCAGCGCGGAACTCGACGACGCCTCCGCCGGCTGGCCGCTGGCAACGGATTCTTGGATCGACGTCGCTTGCACGACGACCAGTTCGATCAGCGCCCACAGATTGTCCGGCTGCGCGTCGGCCACGCGCTGCAAGGCCGCCGCGCCTCGCTTTTGCAATTCCTTCTCGGCCGGGTCGCGTTCGTCGAAGTTTCGAGTTTGCAGATACAGTTCGGCAAACATGGCCGTGTCTTCATTCGACAGTCGAATCACCGTTTCCAATTCGTCGACCAGCTTGGCTCGTTCCGCACGAACAGCGTCCGCCTGGCCGGCATTTAGCCACGTTTCGATCCGCTGCTCCGACAACTTTGCGGCCAGCCAATGACCGAGCGAAGCGTTCGGACTTTCGGACAGCAACTTGGCCACCGCTTCCTCGGCTCGTGTCATTCCGGTGGCAAACATCTCCGGATTGCGCAGGCGTTCCGCGTCCACCGCCGAGAGTGCCAGCACGCAAGCGATTGCGCGATTCGGAATCGAAACGGATTCGTCCGCAGCGAGCTGGCCGGACTCCTGAAACTTGTCCGCCGCAGCCATGTACTCGTCAAACTTGACCGCGTTCTCCAGCAGCGCAAGCCCCTCATTGTTGAGCTCCACCGCTCGTGCCGGATCGCTCGCTGTTGCCAAGACCGGCTGGTCATCACCGCCGCGTCGGAGGCTCCAAGCCACTCCCAAACCCCCAACAACCAGCACGATCACCCACCACAGAATCGGTGAGCGGGATCGAGACGAATCCGACATGAAACGACTCCTTGAATTGAGCCGCGAGTTGTAATCCGAAAAACAGGCCAACAGAATGCCGCCGAATGGTCGTAGCCTACGGACTTTTCTACGGCTCTGATGGAAACAATTTGCATCGTCGCGAGAAAGCCATGCACCACGCCTACGTCGAACGAGTCGTCGATCTGCTCGACCCCGCTGGTAACGTCTTGCTGAACATGTCCGTTGAGGAGGCGACTGAACGAGTCGCGTCGGGCGATGCCGCTCGCGTGCGCGAGATCGACGGACAATTCGCGCTGTGGTCGAAGCGCGGCAACCTCGTGCGGCTGGCCCGGTCGATTGGCCGACCGCTGCGGTATTTCTTGGCGAAACGAGCTGAGGGGCCGTGTCTGATCATCGCCGAACGGATCGACGAGATCGCCGCGTGGCTGCGAGCCGAAGGCTACGGCGATCAGTTTCATCCGTCGTACACTCGCATGGTCCCGGCTCATCATCTGACCGAGATCGCGTTGCTCGGCTGCCCCGATCCGAATCCGACGCTGACGCGGTTCTTCGCTCCACAGCGCAATCGGCTGTCGTCGAACCTCGACGAGATCGGTGCGGCGTACATCGGCACGCTCGCGGCCGAGTGCGACAAATGGCTGGACCGTATCGACCGCCGCGAACCGCTCGGCGTGCTGTTCTCCGGCGGCATCGACAGCGGAGCGTTGTTTCTCGTGCTGCACCACCTGCTGCTGCGTCGCGGTGAGTCACCGGCACGATTGAAGGCGTTCACGTTGAGCGTAGTGGGGAGCGATGCGAATGCTTCCACTCCCCACTCCCCACTCTCCACTCCCCACTCTTCCGATGCCTCGCAAGCCAGCCGCTTCCTCGACGAACTCGACCTTGGCCTGTTCCTCGAAGTCATCGACGTGCCGAGCCACGAACTCGACGTCGCCGAAACGATCCGAGTCATCGAAGACTACAAGCCGCTCGACGTGCAATCGGCGACGATGGCACTCGCGCTGTGTCATGGCATCCGCAGTCGGTATCCCGATTGGAAATATCTAGCGGACGGCGACGGCGGCGACGAGAACCTCAAGGACTATCCGATCGAGGACAACCCGGAACTGACGATTCGCAGCGTGCTCAACAACACGATGCTGTACCAAGAAGGTTGGGGCGTCGAAGCGATCAAGCATTCGCTGACGTATTCCGGCGGACAAAGTCGAGGCCACATTCGCACGGCGGCACCGGCTCGCGCGTGCGGTTTCGTCGGCTTCAGCCCGTATGCCCTGCCGAACGTCATCGAAGTCGCGGAAGGCATTCCGTTCATCGAACTGACCGACTGGGATCACTCGCGGTTGTACGCTCTCAAGGGTGAGATCGTCCGGCGAGGCGTCGAGGCGATCACCGGCCTGACGATGCCCATCTTCGAGAAGCGTCGCTTCCAACGCGGTGTTGTCGATGAGGCCGGATTCGAGCAACTCTTCGCTCATTCAGAAGCTGACTACCGCCGAATGCTGACGGCCGCGTTTGCAGGAACGTAGTGCTCCGAGGCCCATCAGCCGGAACGCGCTAGCGTCCGGTTCTGTGGATCTTTAAGAACCGGACGCTAGCGCGTTCCGGCTGATTCGCGATTCGTGCCAATGGTCATGCAACGGTCTAGTCAGTCTCTCAGCTGACTTTGAATTCGCAATCTCCGCCCGGTATCGTGCGACCCTTTCCCGTTTCACGTCTCAGGAGTCCGGTCATGCGTTTCGGTCGTTTCGCCGCCATGCGGTTGTCTGGCAGTCTGATTCTGTTGGGGACATTGCTCGGTTGTGGCGGCGATTCGAGTCCGCCGGGCGGAAGCTCTTCGCCGAAGCCGCAACTCGGAGAGGCTGCCCCAAATCTCGATCTCAAGCGGATTATCGTCCTCACGAACGGCAACTCGCCGTTTTGGGATGCCGGGGCCGCCGGAGCCAAGGATGCCGAGAAGGATTTGAATTGTTTGGCCGACGGCTATCGCGTTGTTGTTGATCGAAACATGACCAAGGAAGAGGGACAGATCGAAAAGCTGCGACAGTACGCCAGCGCGACCGATGTTGCAGCCATTGCGATCTCCGTCGTGAATGCCAAAAACGCGGTGATTCCCGACGAGATGCGGAAGCTGCAAAAGGCTGGAATCAAAATCGTCACGATTGATTCGGACGTGGATCGTGAGGCGAATCGTGACAGCCGACAATTTTACCTCGGAACGGACAACGTGGTGGGTGGTCACGAATTGGGCACAGCGATGAGAGGTTTGTTGCCGAACGGAGGCAAGTATGCGTCGTTCGTCGGCGTCAAGGAGGCCGCGAATGCTCAAGAGCGGATGGCCGGATTGGCCGCAGGGGCCGGGGACCGATTTGTCCAAGCGGAATATCTGGGCGACGAAATCGACGAGTCCGTCGCACGGACGAATGTTCGCGACGCTCTGGATCGCAATGCCGACTTAGTCATCTTGGCAGGCATCTGGTCGTACAACACGCCGGCCATGATCGACATCGTCAAGCAGTTGAACGCTCGCGAGAAACTGAAGTTGGTCGGCTTCGATGCCGATCCGCCGGCGATCGTCGGCATGGGCGAGGGGATGCTCGATGCAATGGTGGTTCAGAATCCATACCAGATGGGCTATCAAGGAGTGCGGATTCTCAAGGCGTTGCTCAAGAACGACGAAGCGACCGTCAAAGAGATGTTTCCGAATCACGGCTCAGACGACGGCGATCTGTTCGACACCGGGCTGAAAGTGATCGTCCCGAACGAAGGTTCGCCGCTGAAGCCGGAACAGTTCGGCAAGAAGACCGAGTTTCTGAAGCTCGACGCGTTCAAGGAATGGCTGACGAAATACAACCTGACCGGGTCGTAACGTAGCCGTCACGCTCCGCGTGACGAGCTGAACGCTTCCCAACGGATGCGAAGATTGCAGAGTCCAAATCTTGAGGAGCGTTCGGCTCATCACGCAGGAGCGTGACGGCTACGTTGGGGCTGCCATGCTGAAACAACATCGGACGGAGTTGTCGTTGTTGATCGCCGTCGTGGCGGTCGTGCTGCTGACGATGTGGCTGGACGACAAGCACGCCTACTTTCACAAGCCGTGGTACAACGCGACCGAGATTCTGCGGCAGACGGCGTTGCTCGGCATCCTCGCGCTGGGAGCATCCGTCGTCATCATCTCCGGCGGCATTGATTTGTCGGCCGGATCGGTGATCGCGTTCAGCGGGACGATCTGCGCGTCGCTGATTTACTGGCTGGCTCCAGTTGATGGGCGCGGGACTCCGCTGACGAACGATCTGCCGGTGTGGGTGTTGGCGGTCGCGTTCGTGGGGACAATGGCCTCGGCATTTTTGATCGGCAGTCTGCACACCTGGCTGATCACGGTCATCCGCCTGCCGCCGTTCGTGGCGACACTGGCCTCGCTGGTCGGGTTGAGAAGTCTGGCTCGCGTGCTGATGCAAGACGTGACGCGCGCGGTCTCGGAAAAGCCGAACACGCAGATTTACGTTTACGACAAACTGTTTGGGATGCTTGGCAAGGAGTGGTGGGTACCGTTGGTCATCTTCTCGGTGTTGGCGGCGGTGACGTGGTTGTTGCTGAGCAAGACGATCACCGGCCGGCACATGTACGCGATGGGTGGCAACGAAACCGCCGCGCGGCTGAGCGGCATTCGCACCGAGCGGCTGAAGTGGTTGGCGTATTGTTGGGGTTCGATGACGGCGGCAGTCGCTGGAATTCTCTACACGAGTTTTGTTGGAGTCGCGAACCCGGCGTCCATGGGACTCGGCTACGAACTCAACGCGATCGCGGCGAGCGTCGTCGGCGGATGCAGTTTGGCGGGAGGCATCGGCACGATCCCCGGCATCGCGCTCGGCGCGTTATTTCTGCGAGTCGTCATCGATTCGGTGGCCAAGACGGTCAAAACGCAGCCAGATGAATTTCAAGGACTGATCGTGGGCGTGCTCGTTGTACTGGCGGTGACGCTCAATGAATTCCGAGGCAAGGCCGGAGCCACTCGCCGTTTTCTGCCCGGCGGTCTCGGTGTGGTGACTTGGCTGAACTTGACGCTGCTGAGTGGCGTGCTGGCAATGGTCATCGTCTCGTCCCACAAGCTGGCGACCGGCGCGTTCGCAGCGGCTCTTGTCGGCGCGTTGTTGGGAGCGCTCGTGATTTGGGAGCGGCGGCGGCTGGGATGAAGCAAGCCTGAAAGATGATTGGCGAGGGATGCCGACTCGCGACGAAGCCTTTATCCTTCCGCCCGCCACCTTCATCTTTCATCTCTGGAGTTTCCGTGTCGCAAGAACATTTCGCGTGGATCAAAGCCCTGGAAGCGAACGTCTCCAAGGCGTTGCTGGGCAAGCCGGAGCCGGTGCATCTGGCCATTGTCGCGCTGTTGGCGGAGGGGCACATCCTGATCGAGGATGCTCCGGGAGTCGGCAAGACGTCGCTGGCGAAGGCGTTGGCCAAGAGCCTGAACTGCGACTTCAAGCGGCTGCAATGTACGCCGGACATGCTGCCCAGCGACATTCTCGGCAGCAGCGTGTATTTGCCGAACCGCGGCGAGTTCGAGTTCCGGCACGGGCCGATCTTTTCGCACATCCTGTTGATCGACGAGATCAACCGCACGACGCCGCGAACGCAGTCAGCGCTGCTCGAAGCGATGAACGAGTTGCAGGTCTCGATCGAAGGGCACACGCACATGCTCAAGCGGCCGTTCTTCGTGCTCGCGACACAGAATCCCTTCGAGTTCGAGGGGACGTTCGCTCTGCCGGAGAATCAGCTCGATCGGTTCATGCTCTGCATCGACATCGGTTATCCGGACCTTGCCGTCGAAAAGGAAATCCTCACCAGCCATCGGACGGGCGAGCCGGTCGATGCGTTGCAGCCGGCCATGACGCTCGAACACCTCGCCGAGTTGCAGCAGGCAGTTCGCGACGTGCGAGTCGATGACTCGATCAACGAGTACCTGCTGAAGATCGTCCATGCGACCCGCACTCACCCCGAATTGTCGCTGGGCATCAGCACGCGCGGGGCGTTGACGCTGTACCGAGCCGCTCAAAGTTACGCCTTGCTCGAACAGCGAGCGTTCGTCGTCCCCGACGACATCAAGCGGCTGGCTGTTCCCGTATTGGCTCACCGAGCGATCAGCAAGGGCCTGGTCCGCGAGGGGCAGCGAGATCGCGTGAAATCCGTCATCCGGCAAATCCTGGAAAAGACGCCTGTCCCGAAATGACCAGTTTGAGGTAAATCTTGCCGCCGAATGAGTCCGTTCGCCGTCCTCAAACTCACGGAAGAGTCTCAGGGGGAGCCATGTTCGCTCCGCATCGCCAACTGTGGTCGATCTTCGCTGTGGCGATGCTCTGCGGTTTCGCCGTCGGCTGCATCGATGCCGACCAAGGTGCGGTCGTCGTCAAGCCTCAGAAATCGAAGAGTGGCTCGATCGCTTCTGAGTCGTCCACTCGCAAGCCGACTCGCCGCACGAATGGCAGCCGCGATCCGAAGTTGGAACAGGAACTCGCTCAGGTCGATGAGCTGATTCGACAGGCTGGTGGGTCCGACGCTGACAAGCTTGCGGACGAACTCGACGACGAGACTCCCGGCAAGTCGGCGATCCGCACCGCGTTTTCCGAAGAGCCGGCCGGCGGAAAGAAGGGGACTCCCAAAGCAGGCAAGGCCAACCGACTGGCGAAAGAGTCCAGTCCGTATTTGCTGATGCACGCTCACAACCCGGTCGATTGGTTCCCGTGGGGACCGGAAGCGTTCGAGAAAGCGAAGAAGGAAGAGAAGCTGATCTTCCTGTCGATCGGCTACACCAGTTGCCACTGGTGCCACGTCATGGAACGATTGGTCTTCTCGAACGACGAGATCGCCAAGTACATGAACGACAACTTCGTCTGTGTGAAGGTAGACCGCGAGGAACGTCCCGACGTCGACGACATCTACATGACCGCGCTGTCGGTCTATTTCCGGCTGAGCGGTTCGGATCAGAACGGCGGCTGGCCACTGTCGATGTTCATGACCGCCGAAGGCAAGCCGATCGCAGGCGGCACCTATTTCCCTCCGGAAGATTCCGAGGGACGCATGGGCTTCCCGACCGTGATGAAACGCATCTCCGATCTCTGGCGAGACGACCGCAAGGCACTCGAAGGGAACGCCGAAGTCCTGACGACGAACATTCGCCGAGTGATGACCACCAAGCTCGTCGTGCAAGACACGCCGCTCACGGCGGAACTCGCCGCGGCGACCGTGAAACATCTCACTGACACGCACGACGCGAAGTTTGGCGGCTTCGATTTCAATCCCGCGCGAACGAACGCGCCGAAGTTTCCGGTGCCGAGCAAGCTCGCGTTGCTGCTGTACGCCGCCAACCGCGACAAGGACGACGCGCTGCGAACGAAGGTGATGTTCACGCTCGATGCGATGGCGTCGGGCGGCATTCGCGATCATCTTGCCGGCGGCTTCCACCGCTACAGCACCGACCGAGCTTGGAAAGTGCCGCACTTCGAGAAGATGTTGTACGACAACGCGCAGCTCGCTGACGTCTACGTCGAAGCGTTTCGCCAATCCAAAGACCCGGCGCACAAGCTGATCGCCGAGGAAATCTGCGACTTCGTGCTCCGCGAGATGACCGACAAACGCGGCGGCTTCTTCTCGGCCCTCGATGCCGACAGCGAGGATGTCGAGGGCAAAAGCTACGTCTGGTCCGAACGCGAGATCGACCAACTGCTCGGCTCCGAGGCCGAGACTTTCAAGCTCGCCTACGGCTTGAAAGAGAAAAACACGTTTGAAGTCGGCTACGTTTTGCATCAGCCGCAACCAGTTGATCAAGTCGCAGCGAAGTTGAAGTTGTCGCCCGACGACCTCGACCGACGGTTGGCAGCGGCCAAGCAAAAACTCCTGGCGGCTCGCAACCGTCGGCCTCAACCGCTGACCGACGACAAAGTGCTCACCGGTTGGAACGGCCTGATGATCCGAGCGTTGTCGAATGCCGGCGCTCGCTTCGACCGAGCCGACTATCTCAGTGCCGCCGAGCGCGCCGCGATGTTCGTCGTCTCCGAACTGCGTGACAAAGAGGGCCGCCTGCACCGCAGCTATCGCGGTTCGGCCAGTCCGATCTTGGGATACCTCGACGACTACACCTATCTCGTTGATGGCCTGATCGCGTTGCACTTGGCGACGAAGGAACCGAAGTGGCTCAACGCCGCCAGCCGACTGACGGACGATCAACTGAAACTCTTTTGGGACGAACAGAACAGCGGCTTCTTTTTCACCGCGACCGATCACGAAGAACTGCTCGCGCGGTCGAAGGACCGCTACGACTCGGTCGTGCCATCCGGTAACAGTGTCGCCGTCCGCAACTTGATTCGACTTGCGGCTCTGACCAAGAATGAGAGCTATCGCGAGAAGGCTGAGCAAACTCTGAAGTCCGCCGCCGGTTCGATGCAGGATTCGCCGGGTGGGTTCGCGAACATGGCCCTCGGCCTGTTCGAGTTTCTCGACAAGCCCAACTTCGGAGCGTCTCGCCGCATTGTTGATCCCAACATCCTGCCCGCGTCCGCTGAAGAGGTCATCGACGTCGCCGCGAAACCGAAACGCGAGCCGACGAATCCGGCACCTCAATCTGACAAGCCGCCGAAAAACGAGCCAGCCGACAAGCCGAAGAAAACCGAAATTCTCGCCGCCGAAGCGCATCTCAGTGTCGATCGCCTCCCGGCCGGAAGCTCGTGCCGCGTCGCAATGGTGCTCGACATCAAAGAGGGCTGGCACATCAATCAGAATCCGCCCGATCCTGACTTCCAGATGCCGACTACGTTCACGATGAAAACCAAACACGGCAGCAAGCTGCTCAACGTGAAGTACCCCAAGGGTCACAAGTTCGACTTTCCTGGCTTCCTCGAACCGATCATCGTTTACGAGGGCCAAGTGGTCCTGATCGGAACGATCGAAGTTCCGGAATCCGCTGGCGGCAAGACCGAGGAATTCGACCTGCTCGTCAAATACCAAGCCTGTAGTGACGACCGCTGCGAGCCGCCGAAAACGCTCACGCTCAAAGGCAAAGTCGAAGTGGCTCCAGTTGGCGAGAAGGTCAAGACGATCAACGACAAGCTGTTCAACCCGCCGAAACAGGCGTCGAAGAAAGCCGGCTCGTAGTTCGGACGCCTACGTCCGAACAATCCGACCGGACGTAGGCGTCCGGTCTACACAGCCATTACTCTGGCGGCGGAATCGCGCCGGGGGCCGGGACTCCCTTGCCAGCTTTGATGTACTGACCTCGTTGCTGAGCGTACTCGTCGGGAGTCAGTGAATCGTCGGCCGCATCCGGGTTGCTCGCCTCTTCGAAGTAGCGTTTGAGAAACGGCACGCACCAGCCACAGCCACTGCCGGCTCCGCCGCACTCGGAAAGTTGGCTGGCTCGGCGCGGACGATGAATCCGCAGGAAGTTGAAAATCTTCCGCTTCGAGATGTGAAAGCAGTAGCAAATCGTGTCGTCCAATTCCACGAGCAAGACTCCGAACTCTAGTTAGTCTTTTTGAACCGGCGGATGCAACTCGATGCGGCCCTCGACGGTTCGCCGTTCCAAGCCGACTTGCTTGAGCAGCGTATCGAGAATCTCGCCCACCGTCGTCTGCTTCAATTGGAGCGTCACCGGCTTTTGGAGTTGTTCGTCATCGACGCGATCCAAGTCCCAGACGATGGGGACTCCAGCGAGTTCCTCAATGGTGTCCAAGATTTTGACGAACGGCACCGGCTTGGGCTGATCGAACCGCACGATCTTCTGCCTCAGCTTGGCCTCGACTGCTTCAGGCGACAACACGGCTGGAGCCGGCGGAACCGCTGGCTTTGGCTCTTCCGCTGGAGGCTTCTCGACGACTGGAACCGCTTCGGCGTTTGGTTTGTCGTCACTTGGCGGTTCGGGTAGCGGCGGCAGCTCCAACTTGGTGACGGCCTTCGCTGCATTCTCTTCTAGAACGGTCGGATCAGCTTCCGCAACGGCCTTGGAATTCTGTTCGTCCGTTTGCGAAGGCCGTGATTTGTTGTCGGTTCCGTTCTCAGCGGATTGAGAGTCAGCCGCGACCGGTGGAACGGATTCGGACTGTCGTCGCTCGCGACCGGAATTCACGACGATCAGCAGCATGACCGCAAACAGCGCAGCGACGATCCAACCCAGCGCTGCCGGCCGACGGCTCAGTCGGTCCCAGGCGGACATCGGAGGTTGCAAAATGACACCAAGGTCGGAGGCGCTCGGCGTGTTCTTCAAACTAGCCCGACGCGCCAGCGAGGGGTCGAGTGTCTCCGCCATCGACGACCCCTCGCTGGCGCGTCGGGCTAGTTTGTCTGAGCGAGGCAACACCTTCGCCTTCACGCCCGCCGAGCCATCGGCTTCGATCAGCAGTGACTCATGGCAGTCCGGGCAGTCGAAGGCTCGCCCGACAAACAACGCGCGGTTCTGCAACCGCAGCGGAGCTTGGCACGACGGACATTGAAACTGGACGACGGACATGGTGCGGCCGGTGAGGAAGACAAAGGCAGGATTGGTCGTTGGTTATTGGTCGTTGGTCAATGGTTATTTGGTCTTGCGGATGATCAATGACCAACGACCAACGATCAATTTGCTGATCATTTCAGGAAGTCGGGCAGATAACCATCTCCGTCTGCGGCAGAGTTTGGCTGACGTTGTTCTCCGGCGGCGCGTTGGGTTTGCTCGGCTTCTCGTAAGGCAACATACGAGCCGCTCATCAGGCGATCCTCTTTGCCGGCCCCGGCGGAGATCACGATCGCGGATTCGGGAATCAAATCTTTGTCGGCCACATTGATGCCGTAGCAGCGGGTCTGACACAAGCCACAACCGACGCATTTGTCGGGCAGCACGACCGGCGCGAGGAATCCGGAGTCTTCGATCGGATTGCCGGCGGCATCGACTTCGGTGCGGACACGCGTGAATTCGATCGCGTGATAGCCGGCGTGATGGCATTCATCGACGCAGAGTTGACACGCCTCGCGGCCGGCATGCGGCAGACAGGTTTGCAGATTCACTTCGGCGAGGCCGATGTGGCAGACTCGCTTCTCGTCGAGCGGCAGCGCTTGGATCGCTCCGGTCGGACAGACTTGGCCGCAGGCATTGCAGCTCGATTCGCAGCCGGCCCAGTCAGCAACGACGTGCGGAGTCCACAGGCCATCGAGTCCCTGTTGAAATCGGAGCGGATGCAGCACGTCGTTCGGGCAGGCTTTGAAACACTCGCCGCAGCGGATGCACATTTGCAAAAACTTGTCTTCGGGAACACTGCCGGGCGGACGAACCGGTCGCCACGCATTTGGGTCATCGAGGTTCGCTCCTGAAACTTTCCCTGCGACGGCGAGCCCCAGACCGCCGAGCACTCCCGATGCGAGACCGATGCCGGCCGCCAGAAATCCGCGCCGGCCGAGCGGCCCATCGCCGGTCGGCGGATCGTTCGGCAGTTTGAGTTGCACGAAATTCCAACGCTCGACGAATTTGATCGCCTGCGTCGGACAGACACCGCCGCACGTTTGACAGAGCGTGCAGTCGGTCGTGCGGGTGAGGAAGTCCGGCTTGATGGCATCGAACGGGCAAATCTCGACGCACTTGTTGCAGTTGATGCAGGTGTTCTCGACCTTCCGCTCGGTGACTCGAAACAAATTGCCGAGCGAGAAAACCGCACCGCTCGGACAAACGTATCGGCACCAGAACCGCGGCTTGAGCAACCCCAATCCCAGCACGGCCGCGAACAACGCCAGAGACACAAAGTGCCCGACATTGAGCGGCGGCACGAGATGCCAACCTCTCTGAAGACCGGTTTGCCACGGCGAGATCGCAAACAGCAGTCCGCGCGTGATGACTGGGATGGCCGCGACAAAACCGGAGACGAGCACTCCACATGCAGCAGCCACGAGCGTCGCGAGCAGAACGTAGTACTTGATGTGAACCCACCAGCCGTTGTCGGCGACTCGGAAGCGTTTCACACGCGAGCCGATCGTCCAATCGAACAAGTCGATCAGCGTGCCGAGCGGACAGAGATATCCGCAGAACCCGCGCGGGATGAAGACGCAGACCAGCAAGATGATCCCGGCGGAACTCAACGACCAAACCCACGCTCGCGACGCCAGCGCCGTCGAAAGGCTCACCAGCGGGTCGATCACCAGAAAGAACTCGGCGGAGATTTTCTCTTTCCGAGCGAGGTCATTCGCGTAGTGTGACGGCCACTGCTCTGAAGCCGCCTCCGGCCGAGCCGTGTACGGCCAGCAGACGTAGAAGAACAGCACGAGGAACGCGACGAAACAGATCGCTTGAATCGCTCGACGCACCGGCGAAGACAGCCATGTGGGGCCGACGCGACTCAACCAGCGCCGCACCGCGCCGAATTTGCTCTTCTTCACGAACGGCAGGAAGAGGTCGAGTCGCATGAGAGGCATTTTCTTGGCCGCAAAGAACACGAAAAGGCGCAAAGAGTTGGAAGGTCGGAATGGGTTGGTGGGAGGCCCTGCTTCGTCCAAAGTCTCCTGAGTTTCTCTTTGCGACTTTTTGTGTTCTTTGCGGCAATCAATCCGAGCTTTTGCGGTTAGCCAGCGCTTTCGCGGTTGCGTTGATGATCGCTTCAGAGGTGATCGTGGCGTTGCTGGTGGTGTCGACCCCCTTCACGCTCTGCTTGGTGATGATCTTCGCGGTCGTGTCGCTGATGGCTGAATAGAACTGCTTTTCGCGGTGTTTGGTGACGGCGACCGCTTCGATGCGGCCGCTCTTCATGGTCACAGTGACTTCGACTGGCCCCTCGTAGCCTTGGCTCGCAGCGATATGCTTGCCGTCGGCGACTTGTTTCGGATCGAACAGTTCGAACGCCTTGATCGCCGACACGTTGGCCTCGGCGCGATTGTGATTCTTGAGCAACCGTCCATTCGGATTCTTCGCCGGCACTTCGATGTCGAGTACTTTCTGATAGTGCTTCAGCGCATCCTGATAGCGACCGGCCTGGCGGCAAGCATCACCAGCGGTCAGAGCGGCGTAGCCTTGTGGGTCGTCGTCTGCTTCAGCCAGCGCCATTTTCAACGCGCGCTCTGTCTCACCCATGTCGCCCAGCAACTTCGCCTGAGACAAGCTCGGCGGTACTTTCAAGAGCAGACCAAATGCTTCGTCGCGGTAACCCAGCCGCCAGTAACACTCGGCGAGGATCACGGCCGAACGAGCGTATTCCTCCGGAGCTTTCTCAACACCGACGGCTCGATACCAAAACGCCGCGCGGGCGTAGTCCTCCAGCAAGTCGTGATGCATGTGGCAGAGCGTCAGCATCGCTCGTTCGCGTTTCTCCGGGTCGTCCTTGTGCAGCGTCAGCAGGTGGTGCATCAGCTTCACTCCCTCTCGCCAACGGCTGGGGTTGGGATTCACGACATCCCACACGAACTGGCCGACGTTCTTTTGGTTGTCCCAACCTTGAGGCGGCTTCATCGGCCAAGTCAAATCGAGCGACTTGGGATAATTCAGCGGTGTGTCTTTGAACCACGCCGGCGGAGTTTTGCCTTCGCGGCTGATCAGAGCGTCGAGTTCTGCTCGCGACGATTTGACCTGTGCCGTGGCAGTGACGACGAGCGCGACCAGAATCAGCGACAGCAGAATTGGGAGGCGGCTTTTCATGGTGAGCCTGGAGATTCCAAAAAGGGGATCACGGCCGTTAGCCGTTGTGCCGTTTTTCTGCATGGCGAAAACCCTGCGTGTGAATCGTGCGACCATCCTTGAGCACCAGCAGAGCATCGACGTCTGCCAACGTCTCAATCAGTGTCAGTGTGCGAGCCGGGCCGAGCACCATTGCCGTCGTGCTGAGGGCATCGGCTTGCATCGCGGTGGGCGCGGCGATGCTGACGCTGGCGAGTTCGCTGGGCGATTCGCCGGTTCGCGGGTCGAAAATGTGATGCTTCGAGAAATCTGCCGAGAACGTCGTTTCATAATCGCCCGAGGTCGCAAGCGAACGCCCACGCAGTTCGGCAAGCGAGACGTAGGCGTCCGGTTTGCGAGGATGTTGCACTCCGACAGTCCAGTCGCTGCCGTTCGGTTTCTGGCCGACACAGCCGACTTCGCCGGCATTCACCAGCGCATGTTCGACACCGTGATGACGCAGCGCAGCGATCGCCCGATCGGCCGCGAATCCTTGAGCGATCCCGTTGAGCGTGATCGCGGTCGCAGGTGCTCGCAGACGGATGCGATTCTCTGAGACTTCGATCGCTCGCCAATCGACGCAGGCTCGGGCATCGGCGATCTCGGCATCGGTCGGCAATCGACTTTGTTTTTGGCACGCGGCGAATAATTCCCACAGCGGTTGCACGGTGATGTCGAACGCGCCGTCGCTGCGTTGCGCGGTTTCTGTGGCGGTCGTGAAAACCTCGATCAAATACGGATGCGGTTCGTCGAGCACTCGGTCGCGATTCAAACGACAAAGCTGGCTGTCCGGTCGATACAGGCTCATCACTTGTTCGACGAGTTCCAGTTCCGCGAACGCGGCGTCGAGTGCCTGCTCCGCGCGGTCGCGCGGCATGCCCATGACGGTCATCGACACGTCGGAGCCGAGTGCCCAAGATTTTCGCGTCACCGAGTCGTCGGCCAATGAGCACTTGCCCTCGCCGAGCGATCCGTTTGAGGCGTGGCCGCCCATCCACAACGCGGCCACGCTTCCCAGAGACAACTGCAAGAGTCTGCGTCGAGAGAGCGACATGCGAGAATTCCTTTCTGATCCGAAGTGCGGCGAGCCAGAATTGTCGTCTCACCGGTCGAAGTTTCAGGCTGGCTGTCGGTTCAACCAGAGCAGAACGCTAACTGAAAATACTTTCGTCCTCGTCAGTGGCCGAGGAGGAAAGCTCAATGCTCCAGTCATGGCTTAGGGCGACTCGACGCAGACCGTTGAGACTCAGCAGTTCGGCAGCACGCGACGGTGAGTGGTCGCTGTCGGGATTGCCACCGCTCATGATCAGGGTCTCTGCCATTCTCGTATCCATGACTGGCGACTGCTTCAAAATGTGAGTCTCTGAATGTCCTGCCGACTCGCGACCGGCTCGCCGTTGCCGTTCGTGCTCGAAGCACTCGGCCGCCTCATGGGCCGTGAAGTCGAAGCCGTGCTCATGTCCCGCCGAGACCAGCAAGTCCCAGCCCGCGCCGGCTTTCACGCCGCTTTCCAAACGAGTACGCAACTCCGGAGTTTTCGAGATTTGCTGACAGAACTGGAACACGGCGGCTCGCGACATGTTGGACCCTTTCAGAAGCTCGATGGAATTTGGCAATGGATTGCCCATCCCTGGCCCAATCAAAACGTCTCCGTCCAACGACGCCCTCAACTTGGCGAATCGCAGAAAATGCGAGAGCGATGCTAGAGCACTCCGAGCTACGGTTCAACGCGGCCGGACTCAGCGACCACGGCCGGCGAATGGCGTGGGTCGAGTCTTAGGGTCATTTCGCGTTCAACAAAGTCTCTCTGACTTTTGCCAGTTCCTGGCGTTTGGCGGCGTCCACTTTGGGGTAGTGCAGGTCGAGCGACGAAAGCGTGTCGATGACCGCTGCGGCGACCACGATTCGCGTGAACCATTTGTTGTCGGCTGGGACGACGTACCACGGCGAGTCCTTCGTCGCCGTGTTCTGGATCATGTCCTCGTAGGCTTTCATGTAGTCGCCCCAATGCTCACGTTCTTCCGCGTCGGCGGTTGCGAACTTCCAGTTCTTCGAGGGTTCATCCAGCCGGCTGAGAAACCTCTTGAGCTGCTCCTTCTTCGAGACGTGCAGGAAAAATTTCCGCACGATCACGCCATTGCGCGAGAGGTATTGTTCGAGGTTCCGAATGTCCTCGAAGCGTTCGTCCCAAATGCGCTTCGTGACGAGTTCGGGAGGCAGCTTCTGCTTTTCGAGCAACTCCGAATGGACTCGGACCACCAGCGTCTCTTCGTAGTACGACCGATTGAAGATGCCAATGCGTCCTCGTTCCGGCAGACATTTCACGCAACGCCACAAGTAATCGTGGTCGAGGTCTTCGCTGGTTGGGGCCTTGAACGAGAAGACCTGGCAGCCCTGTGGATTGATCCCCGACATGACATGCTTGATCGCTCCGTCTTTCCCCGCCGCGTCCATCGCCTGAAAAATCAGCAGCACCGACCTGCGGTCCTGCGCGTACAGCCGCTCCTGCAACTCGGCGAGGGCCTCGACTCCTTCTTTGAGTGTCTGCTCCGCGAGCGGTTTATGCTCGTCCTTCAGCCAAGCTGTGTCGCCGGGGTCGATGTCTTTGAGCCGAAACTTCTTCCCGTCAGTGATGCAGTAATGGTCGGCCAACTTGTGGGCGCGCTGAGTCAGTTCTTTCAGTTTCATCGCATGCTTTCCGAATGCAAAACAGCCCGCCGCGAATCCTCGCGAACGGGCTGTTGAGTTTTGGAGGATGGGCACTCTTGCCCGTCCGTTGAACCACCGAGTCGGGCAAGAGTGCCCAACCTCCGAGGCTTACTTCTCAAACGCGGAATCGAATCGGCGGTTCGACGGCGTGAAGTCCACGTTCTTGCAGAATTGAGCAGCTTCACGGGCACCCTGTTCGCGCTCCATGCCGCAGTCTTCCCATTCGACGGAGAGCGGGCCGCTGTAACCGACCGCATTGAGAGCGCGGATGATTTCCTCGAAGCGAACAGCTCCGCGGCCGACGCTCCGAAAATCCCAACCGCGGCGCGGATCGCCGAACGACAGGTGGCTGCTGTTGATGCCGGTGCGGCCGTTGAGCGTCGTGCTCGCGTCCTTCATGTGGACGTGATAGATCCGATCTGGGAAGTAGCGAATGAACTCGACCGGATCGACCCCTTGCCAAATCAAATGGCTGGGATCGAAGTTGAATCCGAATGCCTCGCGGCGATCGAGCACCTTCAACGCCCACTCGGCCGAGTAGATGTCGAACGCGATTTCCGTCGGATGCACTTCCAGGGCAAACTTCACGCCGCAGTCATCGAAGACGTCGAGGATTGGGTTCCAACGATCGGCCAGCAATTGAAAGCCGGCTTCGATGGTCTCGCGGGGCGTCGGTGGGAAGTCATAGATGTACTGCCAGATGCTCGACCCGGTGAAACCATTGACGACGCTGACGCCCAGCTTCTGAGCGGCTCGCGCGGTGTTCTTCATTTCGGCGATCGCCCGCTCTTGAACTTTGGCTGGGTTGCCATCCCCCCAAACGTAAGCCGGTAGGATCGCCTTGTGCCGCGAGTCGATCACGTCCAGCACCGCTTGACCGACCAAGTGGTTCGAGATCGCGAACAGCTTCAGGTCATGCTTCTCCAGCAAGTCACGCTTGCGGGCACAGTAGGTGTCATCGGAGAGGGCCTTGTCGACCTCGAAGTGGTCGCCCCAGCAGGCGAGTTCCAGGCCGTCGTAGCCGAAATCTTTTGCCTTCTTGCAAAGGTCTTCGAGCTTCAAATCCGCCCACTGACCGGTGAACAACGTGACGGGACGAGCCATGACAATCTCCTGATGCTGAATCTTGAAGTGCGACAACGAGATGGAAAATGAATCAACAAAGACGGCTGGTTCCCACCGCGAGCACCTTCGACAGACGGCCAGCCGGGCACCCTTGTAACCAGCCGCTTTTTCGAGTGTCAAACGAGTGACGTCAGGAGCAAACTGACATCAATTCAGGCTTTTGGGTGTGAGGGCAGCCCGAGCGAGACCGTGCTCTTCGCCACCGCCTCCGCCTGACCGATCTCGCGATCCGTCAGCAGACCGGTCAACCGTCCCGCAAAGCCGGGCGAAACTTGCCAGCGGCCGAGGACGTCGAACATCGCCTCGCACTTGCTCGGCTCCAAGCCGAATTGAGCCTTCAGCGACATCGCTTCAAACGGCGGCAAGTCCTCAAACTGGCTGATCAACAAGAAATCTCCCTCGTTCGGCAAAGCCAGATGCACTTGCCGAAGATTGGTGGGCAAAGCCCCCTGCGAGGTGAGCGAGATGCGTCGCGGGCCGGAAGTTCCCCAGGCTTTGAACTGCTGCGATTCTTGCTCCGCGACGCGCGCCGCCGTTTCGCAGACAGCGAACAGCACCGACTCGTCCACCAAGTCACCGTCGAATCGTTCACGGTGCAAATGCTTTTGCCACGTTTCCGAGAGCAGATCGAGTTGTACCTGCGGCGGGACCGCTCGCAAGAAGGGAACCTCCGTCAGATAGCCGAAGCCCTCGGCCGCTTCGGGGCCAAATTGTCTGGCCAGCACAATCCGTTCGAGCGTGTCGAGACACGCGATTCGGAAGGCGAGGTAACTCAAAGTGTTGTTCGGCAGCAGCGCATTGGTGATGGTCAACATGGGGCGACATGCTCGCGTCGGCGCGACCCGACTTCAACGAAAATTCCGCGAGTCAGTCATTTTCTTCAAAACTGTTTCCGCGAGCCTGCCCGGCTCCCCGAAGACCGTTGAGTTTTCGTGACACGCACAGCCTACGTTGTTAGCAAGGCTTAACATGTGGGGCAGGTTTTCAACCTGCCCGTGAATCGACAGGTCGATCGACAGGGCAGGTTGAAAACCTGCCCCACGAGACTCAGATATCCAAGTCATCCACCTGGCTGGCCTCGTCCATGATGATGCGATAGCGCTCGCTGGCGTCTTTGCCGAGCAGTTCGGTGAAAGTCTTGTCGGCGTCGAGTTGGCTTTCGATGTCCACTCGCAGCAGGATGCGGGTCTTCGGGTTGAGCGTCGTTTCCTTGAGCTGCGACGCGGTCATCTCGCCCAAGCCTTTGAAACGGCTGATCTCGAAGTTTCGATTCTTCGGGAGCGTCGCGAGGATTTCTTCGCGGTGCGCGTCGTCGCGCGCGTAGTGCGATTCCTGGCCGACAGCGATCCGGTACAGCGGCGGCAGGGCGAGGTACAGCTTCTCGCCGCGAATGAGCTGCGGCATGTGACGAAAAAAGAACGCCAGCAACAGCGTGCTGATGTGGTAGCCGTCGCTGTCGGCGTCCATCAGCAGGATAACGCGGTGATAACGCAGCTTGTGCATGTCGAAACCGGGACCGATGCCGGTGCCGAGCGTTTCGACGAGGTCGTGAATTTCCTGATTACCGAGAATCTTGCTGGTCGCGAGCGACTCCGTGTTGAGGACTTTGCCTTTAAGCGGCAGGACAGCCTGCGTCTTGCTGTCTCGCCCCATCGCGGCGGTGCCACCGGCCGAGAGACCCTCGACGATGAACAGTTCCGAGTCCTCCGGCTTGCCGCTGCGGCAGTCGAGCAGTTTTCCGGGGAGATTCGTCTTACGCCCGCCCGGAGTTTTGCGACGCACTTCCGTCGCCGCCTCGCGGCTGGCTTGCCGAGCACGCGCGGCGAGCACGATGCGGCCCACAACCGCGTCGGCGATCGACGGGTTGTTGTTCAGCCAGGTTTCAACGCCGGGACGCACGAGTCCTTCGACGGCACTGGTCATCTCCGGGTTGTTGAGTTTGTCTTTCGTTTGTCCTTGAAACATCGGATCGGACAGGAAAATCGAGACGATCGCGACGAGTCCCTCGCGGATGTCTTCGGCCGTGAGCGTGATGCCCTTCAATTTGATGTCGTGCATCTCGATGTAGTTTTTAACCGCCTTGACGACGCCTGAACGAAAGCCGATTTCGTGCGTGCCCCCCGCGTGCGTGCGGATGCCATTGACGTAGCTCATCACTCGCTCGTCGGTCGATTCGGTCCAAGCGAGCGCCAACTGCAACTTGTGATTGCCGAGTTCTTTGTCGATCGTGAAGAGCTGCTCGTGGATCTGTTTGCGTTGGTCATCCTTCACGACCTTTTGCAGGTATGCCACGATTCCTTCCGGGTGGAAGTATTCGTGTTGTTCCTTCTTGGCCTCGTCGTGAAGGACGATCCGCAGTCCGCCGTGGACGAACGAGATGTCTTCGAGATGCTGTTTGATGACGTCGGCGTTGAAGCGAATGTTGCGGAAGATTTCGTCATCGGGCCGAAAAAAGATGGTCGTCCCGCGTCCTCGAAACGGCCGGATCTTCGCGACCGGTCCTTGAGGCTTCCCTCGTCGATACGTCTGCTGGTACTCGTGTCCGTCGCGATGGACGGTCGCGATCATTTCTTTGGACAGCGCGTTGACGACCGACGAACCGACTCCGTGCAAGCCACCTGATCGTGCGTAATTCTTGTTCGAGAATTTGCCACCTGCATGCAGAATCGTCAGCACGACTTCCAGAGTGGAGGTCTTCGTCTTCGAGTGTTTTTCAACGGGGATGCCGCGGCCGTTGTCCTGCACCGACAGCGAGCAGCCGTCTTTGTGCAGCGTCACGTCGATGCGGTCGCACTCGCCGGCGAGATGTTCGTCGACCGCGTTATCGACGATTTCCCAAATAAGATGATGCAGGCCGCGGGCGTCGACACCGCCGATGTACATGGCTGGCCGCCGCCGCACGGCTTCCAGACCCTCCAGGATTTCGATGTCGTCGCTGGAGTACTTTGCTTTCTGCTCCGCCATGAATCGCCTCGATCCGTCGCTGGGAAAAACGTCGCTCGCCGCTGGTGGGTGCGAAGAATTGCGAACCGGACAAAGGTCGGCAAGAGAGAGCCGAGTCGTTACTGCGTGCCCAGCAACAATTGCTGCGGGTAGCCTCGGCCGAGTTCGGTGAGATCCTTGAGGAACAGGATGACCGGCGGCTTTTTGGATTGCGTGGTGTCGATGACCGCTTCCAACCGCATGAACGGGCCAGCTTCGTCGAAATAGCCGACGGAGTTGACTCGGTAGATGCCGCCGCGAGCGGTGACGTACTTGTCGAGCTGCTGCATCGTCGGCAGATCGACGAGGTTCTCGATGACCAGCCAGCCAGCGGTCGCTCGCGCGCCGGTCGTGTCCACCAGCGGCCCGCCGTCGGCTCCTTGCCGCTTGGCCAGGATCGATTGAGCGATACTCTCGGTCATGCCAGGGACGGACAGCAGGGTTTCATAACGAGCTTCACTGACGTTGACGCGGCCGTCGATGAATTGGTCGGTGTTGACCGTCAGCGTGTCGAACAGTGACGGCAGATAGCCGACCATGCTGTTGCTGTCCGCGGCCCACGGGCTTTGCAAAGTCGTCACAGAACCGTTGACGGTCGCCTGAGCGGTCGCACCAACCAACTCGTACAGCGACTGAAGTTGCTTGCCGGAGCCTTTCGAAAGGTCGATGCCGCCTCGCGTGACCGTGCCGCCGCCCCCGCCGCCGACCGCGCTGCCTAAAGCCGTCGCCGCTTGTTGCAGTTGCGAATACTGCTGATTCAGATTGGCCGTCGATGTGTTGCCGCCGCCTGAGGCAGGGCTGCCCGATCCCGAAGTCTGACCACCGCCGGTGTTCCCGCCGCCTGCTTGAGTGGTGCTTCCCTGAGCCTGGCTGGTGACGCGGTACGCGATCACGAACTGAGCGACCGTCGCGTCGAACTCTTCTTCGAGCTGGTCGTACAACTCGGCGAGGTTGTTGTTGTTGATGTTGATCCGTGTTGATTCATCCCAGCGGGTGTTCGTCTCGCGACCGTGAACGCTGAGGTACGCGGACCAGCCCAACAGCAGCGCGCCGTCCGCGTTATCGGGAGGCCAGCTCACGTCGCCATCATTCTCATTGGGATCGAGCAGTCCGTTGCGGTTGAAGTCCTCGCCGTACAAGTATTCCGGAGTCACGCCGCGCACCAGCAGCAATTCGTCGAGCGATTCCAGTGGGCTGTTCTTGGACGAGTAGGCCGGTTGCAAGCCGCTGTAATATTCCGACTCGCAGCCGTAGCTGCGAGGGGTATCGTCGTCGTCGATGAAATCGAGAACCGCGTCAGCCAGCTCGTTGGTCATCCCGGGAATCATCAGCAACCGACTCGCTGGGTCCGAGGCAGAGACAGTGCTTTCGGACGTCGAACTGGTCGAATCCGAAGAGGTTGTTGACGATCCGGTCGTGGATGCCCCAGTCGAAGACGAACCGGTTGAGGACAATCCACCTGTCGAAGCGGAACCTCCGGAAGAGTTCGTGCCACTCGACGGCGATCCCTCGGCCGATGCGCTTGAGCCCGCGTTCGTTGCGGAAGTTCCCCGAGACTGCTGCTTCTTCTCGTCGGCGACCAGTGTGTTGAGATTCAGCTTGGAGGATTCGTCGATCAATCCGAAGCGGAGCGTCGTGCCGCTCGGATCACTTTCATTGGGAGCGATCAAGCTGAAGCGGGCTCGTCCTCGCGGCGTGCTTGATTCTCGGAGCGTCACGCCGCCGTAGTGCTGAGGATCGTGAAACACATTCTCGAAGCTCCCATCGTCCGTCGGCCGGCCGAGCACCGACGCCGCCAACTCGATCCCGGAGTCCGCGCAAGCTCGGGCTTGAGCTTCGCGGCCGAACACGCCGGTCGCGTGACTTTCGGAAACCATCAACTCGGAAAACGAATATGCTCCGAGGGCCAGGAGCGCGATCACGACCAGCACGACCAACAACACGCTGCCGCGTCTTGGCGGCGAATTCGGCGAGGTGATCGAAGGCATGGCAGGCTCCCGAAGGAAAGTCGGACTCATCGCTCAGTCACGTTCCGAACGAGCATACCGCCACAACGGGCGCAAACAAGACGGCCCGGCGATCGTCAACCGAACGCCGGGCCGGGTCAGGGAGATTGTTTCGTTGCGATCTTTCCATTCCGACCTTCTCGAACTAGGCCGGCTTGCTGCGTGGCTTGTCGACTTCTTCTTCGCGGCGCGGCGGGCGACCTTCCGGACGTGGTTCGGGCTTACGTTCTCCGTCTCGCGGACGATCCGCTTCCGGTTTGCGTTCTCCATCGCGAGGTCGGTCACCGTCTCGGCGAGGCTCGCCATCGCGCGGCTTGTCCCCATCCGGGCGTCGCGCATCGGGGCGACGTTCGCCGTCGCGCGGCGGTTGCCCTCGGCCTTCGGGAGGACGATCTCCATCCGGGCGTCGGTCACCTTCGCGCGGCCGATCTCCTTCACGGGGACGATCACCATCGCGCGGGCCTCGACCGTCTTGCGGACCCCCTTGTGGCGGGCCGAGCAACTCCGCTCCATCGAGCTGGCCGTCTTTGTTGCGATCCAATTCGTTGAAGACTTCTTTCAGACGATCGAGTTCGTCGCGGCTGAGCCGTCCATCTTTGTTCTTGTCGAGCAATTCAAAGAACCGAGGCATCGGGCCTCGACGGCCTTCCCCTTCGGGACGACGGTCGCCATCCGGGCGGCGATCACCTTCGGGAGGACGATTGCCTTGAGGAGGCCGTTCGCCAGGGCGACCATCCGGACGAGCGTCAGGACGTCCCTCTGGGCGGCGATCACCGTCACGGCGTTCGCCTTCTCGCGGACGATCACCTTCGGGACGACGTTCGCCATCACGTGGCGGCTGACCTTCGCGTCGAGCATCGGGACGTTCCCCATCTGGCTTCGCATCGGGACGGCGATCACCTTCGGGCTTACGATCACCATCACGGCGCGGTTCGCCTTCGCGAGCTTGAGCGAATGCTTGCAGATCATCCAGCGTCAGCACGTCCTTCTTCGCACGTTCAAACATCGGCCGCACGCGGTCACGGAATTGTTCCGGAATCTCTTCGAGCGTGACTTTGCCGTCGCCATTCGCGTCCATCCGCTTGAATTGTTCTTCGGGGTTTTGATTTGGACGGCCCCCAGGATTTCCCGGAGCACCGGGGCCACCTGGCGGCGGCCCCATCTCGGCCATCGCACGACCGAACTCTTCCTGTGACAGTTCATTCTTGCCGAGCTTTTCAAACACTTTGCCGAACCGCTCACGCAGCCCTTCTGGCAGTTCGTCTTTTTGCAGTTTGCCATCGTTGTTCTTGTCGAGCCGCTTCAAGAACTCACCCTGGCCCAAACCTCCGGGGCGTCCACCAGGAGCGCCACCCGGCATCCGCTGCCGCATTTGTTCAAAGTCATCCGCAGTGATCGAATCATTGTTCTGTCGTTCCATCATGTCGCGAAGGAAACGAGCCGGACCATCTTCGGGAATTTCATCCTTGGACAGCTTGCCGTCTTTGTTCTTGTCGAGCCGTTCGAGCATCTGCTTGAAGTCGAGCATCGGCCGGCCGCCGCCGGGGCCACCTGCACCGCCTCCGAATCCGCCACCCTGGACCGGAGCGTCACTGCGCTTCGCGGCGGCGTCGAATTCCGCTTTCGTCAGCTCGCCGTTGTCGTCCTTGTCCCCCAATCGCACGAGCCGATCGAAGTACCGACCTTGTTCTTCCGGGATTTCATCCGGCACCAGTTTGCCGTCGTTGTTCTTGTCGAGCTTCTTGAACAGGACTTCCTGGTCATTCGCCTCCGGCTTCTTCGCATCGTCTTCGGCATACGTCGCGAGCACCGGCAATCCGAGCAGCCCGGTTGCCAGCAGCGCCCAAAAATTGATCCGCTTCATAATGTGGTTCCTGACGAGAAGTTGACTGGGTTCGGCCCAACGGCAGGGCGTGAGCATACGGCATTCAACCCGCAATTCCAGCCGGGGTTTCGCGAGAATTCCTCTCGTGGGGCAGGTTTTCAACCTGCCCGTCCTACGGAACTCGACGGGCAGGTTGAAAACCTGCCCCACGGCTACGACGGCCAGTCAAACGCGATGTCCAGCGCTGGGGCCGAGTGCGTCAACGCCCCGATGCTGATGCGATCCACGCCGGTTTCGGCGATTTCCAAAACGTTGCCCAGCGTGATCCCGCCGGAAGCCTCCAGCTTCGTGGCCGGAGCGAGGTTGTCTCGCAACTTCACCGCCTCGCGCAGCATCGGCGGCACCATGTTGTCGAGCAGCACGAACTCCGGACCACCCGCTAGCACGTCGCGAAGTTGCTCGAGTGTGTCCACCTCGACCTCAATCGCGATCCCGCTTGGCGAGACGCTCCGAGCCTGTCGAACTGCGTCCGCGATCGTTGCGTTCCCCTGACGTCTCACCCAAGCCGCCAAGTGGTTGTCTTTGATCAGCACTCCGTCGTGCAGTCCCATCCGATGATTGGTCCCGCCGCCGCAACGGACGGCGTACTTTTCGAGCGCTCGCCAACCGGGCAAGGTCTTGCGAGTGTCGAGGATCACCGCTTTCGTCCCGGCCACCGCGTCGATGAACTTCCGAGTCTGCGTCGCGACGCCCGACAAGTGCATCAGAAAGTTGAGCGCCGTTCGCTCACCGATGAGCAGCGATCGCAACGAACCGGATGCTCGTGCGACGACCGTTTGAGCCGCCACGAAGTTCCCATCGGCAACGAGTGATTGCCACGCGACCGTTGGATCGAGCCGACCGAAAACCAACTCTGCGACCAGGCCACCCGCCAAGACTCCGTCACGTCGCACGACGACGTTGATCGTCGCGGTCTCCGCCGGATCAATCAGAGCAGCGCAGGTGAGATCGTGGTCCAGTTCGTTGGGCAGGGAGTCGGGCATCTCGTCGAGTAGCGTGTCCACCGTCGTGACCGAGAAGACATCCGCGAGTCGATCCAATGGACTGCCACCGATCGTCACCGCGTCGCCCAAATCTTCGGACAGCGCCGATTCAATCAAACGCAGGGCCGCGAATTGCTCGGACGACCCGAAGGTGAGCGATGTCTGGTTCACGTCGGACATGGTGGGTCAACTTCCTGGGATTTCTCGCCCCGATCGACGCACACAGCCACGGCCAAATCGCCGGTGACGTTCAGCGTCGTGCGGCACATGTCGAGCAGTCGATCGACTCCCAGGATAATGCCGATCCCGTCGCCCGGCACGCCGACCGATTTCAGGACCAGCACCACCAGCGGCAAAGATCCTCCCGGCACGCCGGCCGTACCGACTCCGGCCAGGATCGACATCAGCACGACTTGCACCTGCTGAGCCATCGTCAGTTCAACGCCAAAGACCTGCGCGAGGAACAGGACCGTGATCCCCTCGTACAACGCCGTGCCATTTTGATTCGCGGTCGAACCGACCGTCAGCACGAAGTTCGCGACCTCGCGTTTGACGCCGAGTTTTTCCTCGGCGACGCGGAGCGATGTCGGCAGCGTTGCGTTCGACGATGACGTCGCAAAGGCGGTCAGCAGCACCTCGGTGATGCGGCCAAAGAATTGCCGAGGCGAAAGCTTCGCGAAGAACCACACCACCAGCGAATAGACTCCGAACATGTGCAGCGCCAGCGCGGCGACCACCGTCCCCACGTACCAAATCAGAATCTGCAAGATGTCCACGCCGAGTGTCGCCGTCAGCTTGAACATGAACCCGGCGACGCCAATCGGAGCCAACCGCATCGCCCAGCCGATCACGACCATCGCAATGTCGTAGACCCCTTCCAAGACCTTCACCAACGGCTCGGTCCGTTCCGGTGAGATCGAGATCGCGACTCCGCAAGCCAGCGAGAAAAACATCACCGCCAGCATCCCGCTTCCCGGAGAGCTGCCATCCAGCGCACCGACCATTTCTTGCAGCGGGTTCTTGGGGATGATGTCGAGCAACGACTCGCGAGCCGTCTTGGCTTTGGACGCCTGCGACACCGCCTTGTCGGCATCTTTGGCGTAGGTCTCTTGCAACAGTATCCGCTTCTCTTTGGGCAACCCGGCACCCGGCTTCACGACATTGGCCGCGACCAGCCCAATGCCGACCGAGACCGACGACAACAGCAGCGTCATCAGCAGCGTTCGCGCGCCGAGCCGACCCAGCCGTCGCACATCGCCAATCCCGGCGACTCCCAGCGTCAGGGCCGAGAACACCAGCGGCACAACCACCATCAAGATCAACCGCAAGAACACCTGTCCGAGCGTGTCGGCAACATTGTCCGTCAGCCACTGCAACGTTGGGTGCAGCTTCACGGCCTCCGGGTGTAATTCCGCCAATCGCTGATGAAGGGCTCCCGTCGCCATCGCATCGTCGAACTCGTCTGGCCGCAACTCCTGCTTGCCGAGTTTCGCGAAGACTTGGTTGAACTCTTCGCGCAAGTCCTCGGGCGGTTCATCCGCTTGGAGGATTCCATCGCCATTCAGGTCCAGCCGAATGAGAAACGGACTTGGCACGCCTGCCGGCCAAACTTGTCGTGCGATTAAGCCACACGTCGCTCCGATCAACAGTCCGATCAGGATCTGCCAGTGCAGCGAGAGACGCGGCTTCGATGTGGGATGGTCCATGAGCCAATCACCTCATGGGCGCGACTTGCGCTTGTCTTTGTCTCGTTGCCGCTTTTGGCCGCTGACCGGGACGCCGTTGACGTCCTGCATCTCGCCCATTTCTTCGAGCTTGTCTTTCATGCGGCTCCAGAAGTTGTTGGCCGGTTTGGCAGGCCCACCGTTTGGCGGAATGATGAGCGTGGAGTTGCTCGTCGGCGGAGGGGTCGGAACCGCACGGTCCAGAAGTTTGCGTTCGCCCATGCTCCAAACGCTCGACGCGATGAAGTACACGCACAGCCCGGCCGGGACGTGATAGAACATAAAGCCCATCATCAGCGTCATCCAGAAGAAGACCTTCGCTTGCATCCGAGTCTGCTCGTCGGTCGGCGGCGGCATGAACATCTTCTGTTGGAACAGGAACAAGCTCGTCGTGATGATCGGCAGCAAATTGAACTCAGTGCCGAGGAACGGCAGTTTCATGGGCAGCATGAAGAGTGCGTCCGGTGCGGCGAGGTTGTCGAACCACAAGAACGGGGCGCGGCGCAGATCAACGGACGTGCTCAACGCCTGATATAGCCCGATGAAGATCGGCAATTGCATCAGCACCGGCAGACAGCCGCTGAGCGGATTGAAGCCGGTCTCGGCGAACAGCTTCATTTGCTCTTCGGCGAATTTCTGTTTGTCGTCGGCGTACTTCGCTTTCAGTTCAGCGATTCGCGGCTGAACTTCTTTCATCCGCTTGGCGTTGATCGCCTGCTTGCGGCTGATGGGGAACATGCAACTGCGGACCAGCACCGTCAGCAGCATGATGCAGATGCCGAACGGCAGGCCGAATCCGTGAAACGTGTTGAGCACCCACAGCAGCCCGTTGGCGATGACGGCCACCAACGACGCCGGGATAAACAAGAAGCCGCTGAACTCGATGACCTTCTCCGCCCCGAGCGGGGTCAGCAGCGCGACTCGTTTGGGACCGAGGTAGAAGTCGTAGTCGTGAACGATCTCGTCTTCGGCCGGCACGATATGCTCGACCGAGCGGAGTTGCACGCTGATTTCGCTCCACCCCGGCTGAGCGGCGTTTTTTTGGACGACCTGCGGTTTGGCGTAATCGAGATAACTTGCTTGCTTTTGAGCGGCGTCCTGCGGCAGAACCAGCGCGGTGAAATACTGCGTGTCGAGTCCGATGTACTGGAACGTGCGGTTGCCGGCCTTCAATTCTTCTCCCGTTTCTCCCCGTTTCAACATGGCCTCGAATTCGGCTCTCGTCAATTCGCCATCGCCATTCGTATCCCCTAGACGCAACAGTTGGTTAAAGGACTGACGCTGAGCATCCGGGATTTCGCCTGGCACTAACTTGTTGTCTTCGTTCTTGTCGAGAGTCTTAAAGAGTTCTTTCAATTTGTCGAAAGCTTTAACGATGGCGGCTGAGGTCAGTGCGTTCGTGACGAGGCTGCCGTCCTGTTCCCGAATCCCGAACTTCACGTCGCGAAACTTACTGGCATTCTCCGCGTTTTCTAACGGCAGACCGGCTGGGCCTTGCAGGTCGTAGACGACGGTGAGTTCCTTCGAGGAGAGATTCTTGAAACTCAACTGCACCGCGAGTTGATAGCCGGTCGGATCTTCATCGCGCTTCGCGTCCGCCTTCTCCCAGCGACGGACTTCATACTTTTTGAGGAGTTCCCAGACGCCATCCGGGGTCTTGACGCCAAACGTGACGCTCTTCGGAACTCCCTTTGCTTCGGCAGCGACTTCGACGTCTTCGGCGACGACTTCCCAGTTCAACCGTGCGAGGTTCGCGTCGGCATCGAGCTTCTTCAACTTCTTGTCGATGTCGTCGATCGCGAGTTGTCCCGTCACCGGCGGAGCGGCCTTCAGCGGTTGCAGCTTGTTGGTCAAATCGTTGCCGAGCAGACTGAGTTGCAGCACAGCGGCTCCGGGCTGCCAAGGTTTGAGTGCCTTGTAACGCGGATCGTTCAGCTCGGCGGAGACGATTCCCGCGCCGACACTGCTGAGTGTGACCTTCAAGCCGAATCCGGTCTTCGGATCATCGGAGCCGATCACGACGGATTTCGTGGGATGATCGGGCAACTTGGATTCAGCGACGGCGACGACTTCCGCATCGGGCTTGTCCCCCTTGTCCGCTTTATTCTCGTCCGCGCCTTTGTCGTCGGCGACGGCGTCAACCGGCTTGTGGTCGACCTTCTTGAGCTTCGCTGGCACAGCAGGAAACATGGCTGGAAACAGCTTCGGCCCGACGCTCATCCAACCGAACAGGATGAGGAACGAGAGCACGGTGAAAGTCAGCAGGCGGCGTTGTTGGTCCATGTCAGATTCTGTTGTCTCTCAAAATAACCCGAAGCGTCAGCGAGGGCGAACGCTTCGCAAAACTTCAATTTCAAATCATTGCCGATTGGAGCGACCGCCCTCGCTGACGCTTCGGGTTACTTGTAGGGAGCCCCAACCAAAAAACAAAAGGGTGCGTGGACGCACCCCTCATCGTATTCCCGGATCACCGATCGACCTAGCGACCGTCGCGGAGACGGTCGCCGAGGAAGTTGTCGAGTTCCGGGATGTCGTAGATTTTCTTGACCGTCTTATCGACGTCGTACTTCACTCGGCGATAAGTCAGCTTGTCGCCGTCGAGGATCACATACGACGAATCGGGCACACCGTTTCGCGGCTGTCCGACCGAACCGACGTTGACGAGGTGCTTCTGATTCGTCAGCCGGTACTCGAAATTGACTTCTTCGGGAGACAAAAAATTCAAATCCTCGGTGAAGATGCCAGGGATGTGCGTGTGCCCCTGGAAGCACCATCGCTCGACCAGGCCAAAGATGCGTTCCATCTTGCGCTGGTTGTAGATGTCTTCCGGGAAGACATACTCGTTGAGCGGATTGCGGGCCGAGCCATGCACGAACAGCAACCCCGGCTCGCGGCGGATGCGGGGCAGTTCGCCGAGGAACTCCCAGCGGCGTTCGCTGTTCTCGCCGGTTTCGAGTTGCTGCCGAGTCCAGAAGATCGCTCGTTCGGCTCCGGCGTTGAAGCCTTCGGGATCGAACAAGGCACCCTGATCATGATTGCCGAGAATGACCAGATCGCAGCTCATGACTCGGTCGATGCACTCGCGCGGGTTCGGGCCGTAGCCGACGATATCACCCAGGCAATAAACCTCTTTGATGCCTTGCGAATTGATATCCGCGAGGACCGCATCGAGGGCTTCGAGATTTCCGTGAATGTCGCTGATGATGGCTCGCAACGCAGACTCCGCGACGAAAACAACCGCACAGGTACCGAGACGGCCGGGCAGTTTAGTGGCGTTGAGATGTAGGGGCAATCATCGCCTTTCGACCATGCAGACCACGCGACTTCACGCAGAATTCGCTTCCCCGCGCGAGCCGAACAACCGGTCAGGCAAGGTGTGCCGAGTGCGTGAACTGGACTGAGAAGATCAGCATCAGGCTCCCGGATGACCGCCACCTTTCGGATCAGACCAGCGACTGAGCACCGTCGAGCCGATCAGCGTGGAGGCTCCGAAGATCGTGATCCCCAGCAGCGTCGAGGCGATCACGGCGGCGAAGAGTTTTGCCGTGCTGAATTGCGTCCCTTGCAGGATCATGTAGCCGAGACCGTGACGCTCGGCCAAGTTGCCGGCGAAGAACTCGCCGACGATCGCGCCAACGACGGCCATGCCGCTCGACGTCCGCGCCCCTGCGACCAGAAACGGCACCGAGTGCGGCAGTCGCAGCTTCCACAACACTTGCCAGCGAGACGCTCGATACAGCCGAAACAGATCCAGCAAATCCGGATCGACCGCCAACATCCCGGAAGTCACGTTCGTGACGATCGGAAACAAGCTGATCATGAACGACACTAGCACGACGCTGTGAAAGCCTGCTCCGAACCAAACAACGATGATCGGAGCCACCGCGACGATCGGAACCGTCTGCAAGAAGATCGCGTACGGATAGCAGCTACTTCGAATCATCCGCGACTGCGAGAACACGCAGGCGGTCAGTGAGCCGATCAGCAGACTGCTCACGAATCCGCACATCGCCGCCGCCGCTGTCAGCCCGATCGCGAAGAGCAACTCCGAGCGGTTCTCGACTGCCGCTTGCCAGACGCCGCTCGGCTTCGGGACCAAGAATGCTTTGATGCCGAATCCGACGACCGCGTAATGCCACGCTGCAATCACGAGCACGAACAACACCGCCGGAGGCAACGCGGCTTTCACGAGTCGATTCATCGCGCGGCCTCCCGCAGACTGCGGCTGACTTCACCGGTCAGCTTGGCGAACTCTGGAGTCGAACGAAGTTCCGGGTCGCGCGGATGCTCGAACGGCACGGCGATGTCCGCGATGAACGTGCCGGGGGACTTGCTCATCACCAGCACGCGCTGGCTGAGAAACACCGCTTCGGCGACGTTGTGCGTCACGAACAATCCGGTCCAGCGCTGCTCGGTCCAGATGCGCAGCAGCTCTTCGTTGAGCTGTTGCCGCAGCAAGTCATCGAGCGCCGCGAACGGTTCGTCGAGCAACAGCAACTCCGGATGAGTCACCAGCGCTCTCGCGAGCGAAACCCGCATCCGCATTCCGCCGGAGAGCATTCGCGGACGTTTCGCCGAGTCATCTGGCTTGAGGCCGATCAGCTTGAGGCTGCTCTCAACAGCAGCCCTCTGCTCACCGAACGGCACGCCGCGCAGTTCGAGCGGCAGCCGGATGTTGTCGAACACGCTCCGCCACGGCAGCAGGTTGGAGTCTTGAAAGACGAAGGCGATGCGCGGGTCGGTTGCGGCTGTCCCCTCTCCCTCTGGGAGAGGGCTAGGTTGAGGGACCCGATGTGTTTGACTCTCGCTTTGCGAATCCGCCTCTCGCGCTGCCGAATCTTTGTTTTGAGAGTCCAGTGCCGGCCGTCCCTCACCCGGCCTTCGGCCACCCTCTCCCAGAGGGAGAGGGGACGAGGCGGTGCTCACCTGCAGTTCACCGCTCGTTGGCGACATCAATCCGGCGATCATTCGTAGCAGAGTCGATTTTCCGCACCCGGACGGGCCGACCATCGAGATCAACTCGCCACGCCGCACGCTCAATGAAACATCGCGCACGCCGAGTTGGCCCGACGGGAACTGCATCTCGACTCGCGTCGCGTTCACACTCATCTCGTGCGACAAAGAAACCTCCACGAACTCTCACCACACAACAAAACTTGGCTCGCGCGAGCCACACTAGCCTCCGGCTGCCGCCGCCTGCTGGTCGGCTGAGGTTTGAGCTTGCAACAGAAACGACCCGCTCGAACCGGACTCGGCCGTCGCCAGACAAGGGACTCCGGTCCCCAGGCCCTTCAACGGATTGTCCCAGAGTTGCTCGCCATTCAAAGCGTCGAGGCAATAGGTGTAGCCCGCGCTGCTCGCGAAGATGCGATCACCCTGCACCAACAGCGCGACCATCTGTCCGCCCGGCTTGGGGCATTTCCATTCCCAGACGAGTTCCCCGCTACGCTGTTCCAAAGCGACGACTCGGCCGTTGAAGCCGACAAACAACAGGTCTTGCAGAGACATCGCGGTGCTCCGATCAGGACGTGGGGCCTTACGCCGCCACATTCTGACGGCGACTTCGCAGCACGCCAATCGCCAGCACGATGGCCGCGAGCGCGAACACCAGGAAGCAGAGTTCGCTCAGCGGCGACGGCAGGAAGAACATGCCCAGCAGTCCGAGCACGCTCAGACCGGCGGTGGCTTGTCGGCACGTCGAACCGCTCGATGAACCGGCGATCAGCCGCAGCAGCCAGACTGCGATCGCGGCCCAGACCGCCGCCCACACCAAGCCGAGTCCCAGCTTGTCCGACTCATTCGGTCGCACGGACAACGCCAGCCGTGGTGAACCACTCGCACGAGAGAACCGCAGGACGTTCCCTTCGCGCTGAATCTCGATGGGCAGCGACAAGCCACCGGCTTGAGTCCAGCCTTGGTGCGCCAACCCCGTTTCCAACGTCAAGTCAGCAACATCGTAGACCCGAGTGTAGAGCACTGTTGGGTCTTGAAGTCCATTGAGTTGAACGGGGCCAGCGCGACGACCGACCTGCACTGGAGAACTCTTCTCGCTGCCATCGGACATCACGATTGTCCCCGTGGCTCCCGAATTGCTGTTCACGCCAACTCCGAACGAGAGTCGTCCCGATTGGGTCGCTGGACCGCTGGCACGGCCGCCGCCTCCAAATCCACCACCGCCTCCTCCTTGCTGGCCGCCAAACGCCATTCCGTAGCGGCCACGGCTGCGGCTGCTGAGGTCAAGCCCATCCTTCGAGGGCTGTTCGGCGCGCGGCCCTTTTTTGAGCGAGTTCCCGCCGCCCATGCCAGGCATCCCCCCCATCATCATCGCAGCTTCCGGCTGAGCCGGGGCATTCGCGGTGTTCGACTCACGGCTCTGCGATTGCGGAATCGTGAACTGCTGAACTTGTTGCTGCGCGAGCTTCTCGTTGTCCACCGCTTTGTTGAGTTCGCCGAGTTGATCGACGGCTTGTTTGCGGCGGGAGGCTCGGTCTTCTTCGGTGATCCCTTTCTGATTGACGGAGGCACCACGGGCAACTCCCGGCTTACCGGTGACGATGGTGCGTCCCTTCGATTCCGGCTTCGCTTCGGGTGCAACGTTGAGTTTGAACTTCAGACCGAGGTCCGGACTCGTGCCGCTCACAATCCCTGCCAAGTCGCCCCCTACCAAATCGCCGAGGTTCAGCACACCGTCGCCATTCGTGTCTTCGCCAGAGTCGAGCACTCCGTTGCCGTTGCGATCCTCGCCGTTGGCGATGATCGCCGAGTTGCCGAAGAATAGTGCGTCGTTGTTGTCGGTAATCACTTGGCGTTGGAAACCGCCCCCTTGCTGTCCCCCTTGGCTAAAGAAGAGTCTGCCGTTTGCGTTTCGTTGGGCTTGTCTCTGCGCGGCGTGGGCTTGAGCCGCCTGCTGCTGATCCTTCGCGACGTAAAAATTCAGGCCGGAGTCAGTCTTGTCGAGGATGATGCGGCTTTCGAGATCGGTATTCTTCGCGTCGAACTCCTTCAGCGATTCCGCCAGCTTGCGGCCTTCGTCCGACTGCGGTACGGCACCAGGGCCGATGCCGGATCGTGCGTCTGCGTCGCGATTGTGCAGAGCCAAGCCAATCTGCTTGAGGTTGTTGCGTGCCTGAAGTTTCTGCGAAGTGGGATTGCTCCCTTCGATGACTCGCATCAACTCGTTCGCCTCTTGCAGCCAGGTCGAGCGATACGCCACATCGGCGGTGTCGGCGGCTTGCGGAGAGAGATTGTGCCGCAACGGATCGTTGACCGGCTTGGCGGACCACTCTTGCGGGACATGCACCGACCACAGCGTGCGCGCGACCGGGATACCGAACTCCTTGTCATCGGATAGCGACACGACGCTCGGTGTCGGCAGTTCGATCTCGTCAGACCAGACCTTCAATCCGCGTGGCAACGAACCCGTCGCGAGGCGACCGCTGAGCACCAGCTTCACCTGGAACGATAAATCCGCCTCGCTGGTTTTCGGCAGTGCGATGAGCTGATACGTTTGAAATTTGAGATTTGAAATTTCAGATTTCAGATTTCGCTTCAATTCCACCAGCCGCGACGGCTGATCGGCGACGAAGACCGACAACACTTGCGACTTCTCCGGCAGTTGCAGAGCCAGAAATTGCCGCGAGCGATTCTTGATCGTGTAAACGCACTGCATCCGCCAAGTCCCGTCCGCCGCCAGCACGGTCGTCAGGTCCGCGAGATTCACCGACGCCGCAGCTCCGGCCTGAGCCGCAAACGACTTCAACGACCACTTCGGTGCCTCGCCCCTCACCCGCAGCACCGCTGTCGCCTGATCGACGAGATGTTGATCGACGACGATTGGCAACTCGTCGCGCTGCACCGGCTCACCCACCTCGCCGATCGGCGCGAGTTGATTGAGGCTGAGGTTGATGACCACGACGTACTGCCGCTGCGTGTCGAGTGGCGAGAACGGCGACGCCTCCTGTCCATCGACGGCCGGAGCGGCAGCGGCATCCCCTTCGGCCGCGACATGCCGCTCGAACGTGATTGTCGGAGCGGTAACTTCGCGCTTCTCGGCCGGGGGCGGAAGCGTCGCGGTCGCCAGCAGGAAGTACCGCGAGCCGACCGGGTCTTGCAGCGTGACGGTCCAGCGCGTGCGACCGCTCCCCTCACCGGCCGAAGCAAACGAGGTCTGCCGAATGCCGGCTCCCTGGAAATCCAACTTCCCCGCCAGCCAATCGGGGGTCGTGAACGTGAACGTGTCCGACGCTGCCTCGGCGATCTTCCACTGCAACGCCAGCGAGTAATCGACCGCGGTGTCCGAGACCGTCACCAGCGAGACCGCATCGGCCGACAACTTCGGCACCGCGCGAGCCAAATCAAAGCCGAGCACTTCCGGCATCACCACGTTCGATGTGAACACGAACTTCGCCGGTCGGCTGAGCTTGTTGCGGAGTTCCTCGCTGCAATGCTCCGGGTCCGACGTCTTCCAAGTGTTCGAACTACTGATCGTCGCCTGATACGCCGGATCGAACCACACGGCTGCTTGCGTCACCAGCTTGCTGAGTTCCAACGGAGTCGGCGCGCTGATCTCGGCAATCGCGTCATCGGGTTCCTTGGCGACGTTGCCTTGCAGCACAACCTCGACCGCGCCGATGCGCGGCTCGGTGAATTCGACGGTCAGGACGTTTGTCGCCGGGTCGATGTGCCAGTCTTGCAGCGCCGTTGCATCGACATCGACTGGCAGCCACATCGGCGGCAACTGCACGCTGACGCTCGACCGCAACGCTCCGGCCAACTCCCATCGCAGCCGAGACGACATCCGCACCTTGCGACGCTCGACAATCAGCGCATGTTCAGCAAAGCCGGTCGATTCCGGCGCTCGGCGTTGTGCCGAGAAACTGACTTCAAACGGCCGTTGCGTGTACCGGAACGCACTGAGCGGTGCGGGGTTCGTAGTTCCGCCTTCAGGCGGTTTTGCCGCGCCGCCTAAAGGCGGAACTACGAACTGCGCCGCGTTGATCTGCGTCAGCCCCTTCGTCGCGATGTTCTTCAGCGAGAACTGCGGAGCGGCGAAGAGTCCGACGACGCCGAAGTCTCGCGACACCTGCAACGGTGCGAACACCGGCACTTGGATCGACACCGCTTCGTCAGTGACACGAGTCTCCAGAAACAACTCAAAGGCCAGCGACGTTTGATCGCTGACCGCTCGGCGCAGGAAGACGCGCAGCACGCGGCCATCGACGTTCTCGCCCAGCTCCCAGCCGCCGACATCCGGCCCGCTGATCGAGCGGACTTTCAATTCCTTCGGCAACGAGAACGACAAATCGTTGATCGCCCCGCGCGGGACTTTGAACAACCAGCCAGACGCGATGTGGACTCCTGCATCCTCAACCCCAACCGCTGTTGCTGAATCGGATTGCACGATGGCATCGACCGCCCCTGCCGCCTGCTTCGGCTGCCACGCGAGGCGAATGTCGCCTCCGGCGCTGATCGGGACTTCAAAGTAATTCGTAGGATGGGCACTCTTGCCCGTCCTGTCTTTGTCTTCCGTCGTCGGACTCTTTGAACCGTTCGGGTCGGGCAAGAGTGCCCAACCTACGTCACCACGACGCATCCGAAACAAATTGCTCGCCCCGTTGACTCGAAATGTCACGTCCTCCGTCGGCGGCACGAACAGCAGCTTGCCGCTCGGCAACGGATCGACGCCGATCACCAATTGCCCGGCCGGGCCTTGCTGATTCACCGGCACCTCGGCCGTCAGGTCGAGCACATGCAACCCCGGCTTGTCGATCACGACATGCAATCGCGTCGTGCCCTTTTCGTCCCGCACGACCAAAGCCGCTGGAGCCTCATCCAACTTCGCTTCGCTGAGCGACGCCAACCGCAGCGGGATCGGCAGCACGATTTGTTGTTTGCGAAAACTGAACAGCGTGATGCGGGCCGTGACCTTCGCCGTCGCATCCACTCCATCAACTTTTTTGTTCGGAGCGACCACGACCAACGCCTCGGCCACGAGTCCGTCCTGCGGCGCAGGGGGAGCGACTCGCGATTCCGGATGCGCCGAGTTCCAGAGTTCGACGAATTTCGCGTGCGGCAGATACACCCGCTCGGCCGCGAGCGGATCTTTCGAATCGTCAAACGGAAAAATGATCGTCGGTCGCGTGGGGATGTCGGGATTCGGATTATTGACCGGCGGCGCGACCGTCGGCCTTTGAACTTGCGGCGCTTGAGCGAACGCGGAGTTGGCCGCAAGGAACGCAAAGAGACACAAAGAGGCGATGCCCAGAATGGTTTTCATCCCGCAGGGATGACAGCCATTAGCCGGGGGTCGCAGTCCGCCGCGGCGGACGAAGACCCCCGGAAAGCGTCGGCCAAAATCGTTTGCATCCCGGAGGGATGCCAGCGCGTTGTATTGATGACGAATGCCGGATCGTTCTGGCATCCCTCCGGGATGCGATCTGCGCTGACGATCGGAACCGGGGGTCTGCGCTGCGCTGCGACCCCCGGCTAATAGCTGCCATCCCTTCGGGATGAAGCACCGCAGACTCTTTGCAATTCGCGTCATCTTGTCGCCCATGATTTCACCTGACTTCATCCGGCCTCTCGCTCGGCAACTCCGCAATTTTCGCATCAACCTGCTGCCCGCTTCGTCAGTGATCGCATCCAGAACGATTTCGTTTTCATGCGCGGCCATGCGCTGGCGAGCGACTCGCCCGTCGCGCGGAGTGTCCACAAGGCGATTGCGGCGACGGTGCCGAAGAAGATTCCGTCGAGCGTATTCTGCCACGCCAGCGGCGCAATCGCGGCCAGAGCCAACGGCAACGTCAGCCCCAGAGCGGCCCAAGTGGCTTTGAGCGTCCGTCGATTCGGAGGGAGCAGCCACGCCAGGAACGCCAACGCCGCGATCCACACGACTCGTCCGGTCCAACCCGCCGCGCGATTCTCGTAAACCAAGTCGAGCCCAATCCCGCTCGCGGCCGTCTCCGTGCCGAGATACCGAAACTTTTTCGTGGCCGCCCCGTCCTGCGATTCCAACGCCATCGTCAACGACAACAAACCACCCAATTTGGACTGTAACCGTGATTCCGCTTCGCCGACTTCAATCCGCTCTTGTCGCCAAATCTGAATTTCCTCAGTGCCCGTTGGATTGATGCGGGCGCGAATCGCGCTGAGTATCTTCGCTTCTTCTCCGCTGACATCGAATGAACCTTGTCGGAACTTAATGTCATTGTCGCGAGAAAAGTCCTCGGCCTTCTTCGCGACATCACCCTTTGAGTCGGAGACGGACTTCGGGTTTGCCAGAACAGCTTGGGGCAACGACTCCGACTTCTCAGCTCTGTCCATTGGCTTGGCGGGAGCGTTCGGCTCAGCGGCCATCGGCGTCATCGCTTGCGGGGGTGCCGTCGGCGCGGTTACGGCTCCCGCCGAACGCATCGGCATAACGAACGTACGGCTATCAGCATCTGAATCGCCAAGACGCTTCTCTGCTTCGTCAAAGTGTCGCACGTCGGTCCCGCCTCGGACGTCAATTTCGAATCCCGTCGTGGCACGATCGAACCACGTGGCATCGTCACCCGTAATTGCGTGGCCGTGCAGGTTCGTTCGTCGAGCGGCTTCGCGTGCTTGTTGAGTCGCTGGCAAGAGCAGTGCGATACCAAGGCCGATCAAGATGACTGGCACGATGATTCCAACAATCCAACCGTATCTCTGGCGTGCCCAAATCACGGCGATGACGATGAACAAACCGACGATCGCGCCGATCATGCGGCCGATGTTCGACCAACTCGGAAGCGACAGTGACTTCGGCAGGTTGCTCAGCCAATCGCTACGGTCGAGCGGGGTGGCGGGGTCGGGAACAAAAACTCCTTGGCTGTCGGTCAGCAGCAGGTCGGGCGGGTAACGCAGTTCCCATTGTTGGTCGAGCACCTGCATCGGCTGCGACACGCC
>CAMDPK010000036.1 GCA_945904015.1 Candidatus Kuenenia stuttgartensis
ACGCAAACGCGGTCCCAAGAAACCGCGCCCCAAACAAACCAGCGGCAAGACAAACCACCACGTCTCCACCGCCAAACTCCTCGCCAAGAAATCACCACACCAATCCAACAAGAAACCATCGAAGTGACGACCTTGAAAGGGGTGGCAGCGAGCTGCTTAACTCCGTTAGCACTGCACGCTGCCTAATTCTGTTATCCCCGCAGCTTGGAGGCGATCAACATGGCAGGCATGGCAAACCAGGAAGGCCCGGCGGGCGGGCCGACGAGGGAGGCACCGCTGTCCCCGTTGGAGACGGCGAAAGAAATCGCGGCGACGATGTGTCGCCAAGAAAAAGAGGCGCATTGGCTGGGCGTGCGGATGGAAAACTTTGTCCGTGCCCACCAACGCCGGATTGAAAGCGTCACTGCGACGGATGTCTGCGATTACTTGGAACGGCTGATGCGGAATGGGCAGGTCGATTGGCAGGTCAAGCAGTCGTTGGATGCCATTGGCCTGTTGATGCGCTACGGATACCAACGCGAGGATTTGATGATCCCGGCGCTGCGTGAAGCGTGGGGCCTACGGTTGAACCAGCGAGTCGGTATTTCCGTTCCTGACATTCGCGGGGCGGCGGCTGGTGGAGTTGTCAGCGTTTCCGAACGGCTACGGCGCGTGTTGCGAGTGGCTCATTACGCACTCAAGACCGAGAAGTCTTACACGCAGTGGTGGGAGCGGTTCGAGAAATTTTCTGGTGACCGGCCAGAGGCCGAACTCGGCGCGGATGAAGTCCGTGCCTTCTTGGAGAATCTGGCCGTGGAGCGGCAAGTTTCCGCAGCCACTCAGAAGCAAGCTCTCAACGCCATGGTGTTCGTCTTTGGACAAGTCTTGGGAAGACCGCTGGGGAATCTTGGGGACATGATTCTGGCGAAACCGAAGCGACGATTGCCGTGTGTCTTGACCGTCGCCGAAGTGGACCGCGTGTTGGCGGAACTCAACGGAGCGCCATCCTTGATCGGGCAATTGTTGTATGGGGCGGGCCTGCGATTACTGGAGGCGCTGCGGCTGCGAGTCAAAGACGTTGAATTCGACAACGGACAGATCATCGTGCGGGACGGCAAAGGGGAGAAAGATCGAGTCACCATTTTGCCGGAAGTGATTTGCGAACCGCTGCTGGAACACCTGCGGAGCGTGTGGCGACTGCATCAACAAGACTTGAACGCGGGAGGCGGTCGGGTGCAGTTGCCCTACGCCTTGGCGGTGAAGTATCCGAATGCCGATCGCGAGTGGTGTTGGCAGTTCGTGTTTCCCGCACAGGGATTATCGAAAGACCCTCGCAGCGGAGCGATCCGTCGGCACCACTTGCACGAGACGACAATGCAACGCGCGATGAACGAAGCGGTCAGACAATCGGGGGTGGCGAAGCCAGCCAGTAGCCACACCTTGCGACACAGTTTTGCGACTCATTTGCTGGAATCAGACCACGACATCCGCACGGTCCAGAAACTTCTGGGCCACAGCGATGTCGCGACGACGATGATCTACACCCACGTCATGAATCGACCAGGCATCGGCGTGCGCAGTCCTTTGGATGGCAGGTTGCGTGTCCTCCGCAAGCCACGTTAGCCAACCTGAGATCAGGGCGTCTCGCGAGCCTGGAACAATCTCGCCGGGCCGCCTTTGATCGGCACGCGGAATTCGGAGTGCGAGCCGGGGGCGAGCGTGTAGATCTCGCCGTCGCGGCGGTAGGTCAGCGGGTAGGAGATGTCGAAGTCGTGCGTCTTGCCAGGTTCGAGTTTGTATTTCGCGTTGCTCCAGTCGGAGTACGGGCCTTTGGTTTCGTAAACGAAATCGACTTCGGTGAGGTTCGTCACTTTGACTCCCGGCGGAGTGAATGTGGCGAAGAGATGCGGGGTCGCCCAGCCGGCGCTTGAGAGTCGCAGCTTGGCGAGGCCGAAGTCGAGGTCTGGAATTGTGGCGGTGGTCACCGGGGCGAGAGCCGTCCAGGCTTTCCAGCATTCCAGCAGCCGAGCGTTGATCGCGTCGTTGTCGATCGTGGAGTTCTCGGCTTGATAGCCATCGGCGAAACGGCATTTCAGAATTAGTTGCGTATCGCCGTCCCAGCCGAAGCGAACCGCTCGTGTCTGCGAGTCGGGCTTGATCAACTCTGCGAAGCCGGTTTGTTTCAGGTCGATCTCGAACACAACGACCGGTTGTGCTTGGCGTGGGCCGCCCGACACGACGGCTCCGCCGGGAATGACTGAGGTGGTGATGAGCAATTTCGGCACATGAAATTGAACTCGCGTCGGTCCGTCTTTCTCACCGACGTCGTCGACGTGGATGCCGCCGCCAAGCGACAACTCGGACCAGAGCTCGGCATCGGCGTGGCGTTTCAGTTCGGGGATGGCCTCGGTCAAGAAGGCTCGGTCGGCCAGCTTGGCGAACGTGTCGCCGGGAATGTCGAGCAAGTGGATGCGGGCCACGTCGGATTTGACGAGCAGTTCCGTCAGCGGATCAAGCACTTCCGGCGCGAGTCCCACTTGCAGTGACCTGATGCTCGATACGTCGGCTGGCAACGAGGTTTTGAGGTCGACGATCTCTGGCTGCTTCGGAGTTTTGCGCGGATCGATGGCGGCGGCGCTCAGGCCCAAGACGACGGTGAGGCCATTCTCATCGGCGCTGACTTCTTGCGGGAAGAGTCGCGTGCGCGGCTTGTAAACCGGGATTGGCCAGAAGCGATCCGCAAAGGTGCCCGCTTCACTGAACTCGGCCATTTTCTTTTCGATCTCTTCGATCATCTTGGGAACCGTGCTCTGCACTTCCTTTTGGATGCGTTGCTTCTGGCCGTACAAGCCGCTGACGAGTCCACTGGAGACCTGGTCGCGCGACATGCCGAAGCCTCTGACCGACACGCCGGCCGGTGAGGTCACGTACCAGTTGTCGTTGGGGATGTCGAACCGCGAATTGATCGGCTTCAACCGGACACGGCGGTTCTCGACATACGGCTGCACTTCGATCTCCAACCAGACCGGCCGCCGATGGCCCATCACAACTTGAATCGGTCCGGCCGATGCCGAGTGGTCTTCTCCGGTGACCCATGTGTTTCCGATGGTCATGGCCGCATTCGACAACCCGATATGCAGTTGGAGCCGATCCTTCGCGGCTCCCTTCACGCGCACCTGACTCACCTGGCTGTTGTACGAGATGCTGGAAAACTGCACTCGGAAGCCGTAGCCCTCGACGTTCGTGAACTCGACGATGTCGTTGATCCGCCCCTTGAGTATGTCCTGCGGGATCTGTTTCGGAGCCGAGTACGCCAGCGCTTCCAGCATCTGATTGCCGAGCCGTGCGTACATCGCACCGGGGATTTCGAGCGCGGGGACAAACTGCTCCGCAAAGACGGGCTTTGGCGCGAGCGTTTCCTTCGGAGCCGCCAGTTTGTCGGGATCGACGTTCTTCGGATCGAGCATCCAGGCGATCAGCCGATCGTCGGCATACGCGACTTTCCACGTCTCGTGTCCCACGCCGGCCAGCTCGGAGTATCTCGGCGTCGCACCGGCCGTCTTCAACGCGTCGACCATTTCGCGCGAGCGATTCACGACGACCGCGTGATCCTCGTCTCCGTGACAGGCCCAGGTCGGCATGTCTTTGAGCTTCTCCGCCCATTCCGGCTGACCGCCTCCCGCGAGCGGCACGAGCGCACTCCAGCGCGACGGATCAGCCGCCGCAATCGACCACGCTCCGAAGCCACCCATCGACCAGCCTGTCAGAATCCGTCGCTTCGAGTCGACGCGATAGTCCTTCTCGACTTGTTCCAGAATTCGCAGTGCTCGCTCGGCATCGGGAGTCCCGGCCAGCCAGCCTTGCAGCACTCGGCCGCGAGCGTCTTCGCACTGCGGAAAAACGACGATCGCCGGGAAGCTCGCCTCGCGAGCCTTCACCATCGGGCCGAAGCCGATGTTGAGATGTGCTCGACCGTCGTTGCCTCGCTCGCCGGCTCCGTGGAGGAAAAGAATTTCTGGCAGCGGTTTGCTCGGCGAATAGCTCGGAGGCACGAAGACGACGTATTTGTGCTCGCCCGCTTCGTCCTTGAAAACCTTCTCGACGAAGCCTCGCTTGCCGTCATCAGCCGCGAAAGCTTGTCCAGCCACGACGAATAACGCCGCTGCGATCACCCACAACCGAACTCCGTTCAAACTCCGCCGACACATGATGCACTCTCCTGGTTGCTCCGCCATTCGGGTCAGGCTAGGAAGCCTGACCTACGAGGGCGGAGTCTAACCGCCGCCGATGGCTGGCAGGAAATGAACCTCGTCGTCGGGGCCGACCTTTGACGACAACCCGCGAGCGGACACCCGCGTCCCGATGCCGACGCTCAGTCCCGGTTTCAAGCGATCTCCTTCGACCAACCGCGAGCGTACACCGGGAAATTGTCGCTCCAGTTCGTCAACGACATCGGCCACGGTTTGTCCGACGACGTCGATGATGTCTCGGCCACCGGTGACGGGACGCAGCAGCGGAGGAATGAAGACTCGCGCCATGTTTCGCCTTGTAACCCGACGCGTCAGCGAGGGCGAACGCTTCAAGTCGTTATGAATTCCAAGTCGCCGGGAGCGCTCGCCCTCGCTGACGCTTCGGGTTACTTCAGCCCCAGATGCTTCTTCAAAAACATCGCCTCGACCGCGCGCTGGTAGTCAGCGTTTTCCTTCTTCGCGAAGCCGTGGCCTTCGTTGTCGGCGAAGATGGTCCAGACGGAACGGCCGCTGGCTCGGACTTTCGCGGCGATTTGTTCGGCTTCGAAGAACGGGACTCGTGGGTCGTTGCGGCCGTGGATGACCAGTAGCTCGGACTTGATCTTGTCGGTGTTGTGGAGCGGGGCGATCCGCTCAAAGACGGCACGCATTTCTGGCTTGCGCTCGTCGCCGTATTCGGCGCGGCGCAGATCGACTCGGTACGGTGCGGTCTTTTCCAGGAACGAAATGAAATTGGCGATGCCGACGTTGTCGATGCCCGCTTTGATCCGGTCTCCGAAGTTCGTCAGAGTTGCCAGCACCATGTAGCCACCGTAGCTGCCACCGATCACGGCGACTCGCGACGCATCGAGGTCCGGCTGCTGAGCAATCCAGTCAAGCAACCCGCCGATGTCCTTGACGCTGTCCTCGCGCTTCTCAGCGTTGTCGAGCTGCAAGTACGTCTTGCCGTACCCCGCCGAGCCGCGCACGTTCGGATGCAGCACCGCGATTCCGAGTTCGTTGACGTAGAACTGAGTCGCCGCCGAGAAGATCGGCCGATACTGACTCTCCGGCCCGCCGTGGATGCTGATGAGCACCGGCAGTTTCTCACCCCCAGGCGAGCGGGGGACGTCAGTTCCCCGAGTTCCCGCGCGAGGCTTGTAGAGGTACGCCGGAATCTGCCGCTCGTCGAACGACTTGAACTGAATCCGCGTCGGCGCGACGAACGAGGCCGGATCGAGTCCGCCGACTTCGCTGAACGTCCAGCGCGTGAGTTCACCATCCGAGAACCGCAGTGAGTACGCTTCGGCCGGTGCCTCTGGCCGTGCGAGCGTGAAGCCCAGTGCGGTGCCGTTCGGTGAAAACTCCAAGCCGCTGACCACCCCCAGCGGCAGTCGGAATTCGCTGCGGCGCTGGCCGGTCGCCGGGTTCCACAAGAACAGGTGGCTCATGCCGTCGTCATTGATGAGGAACGCGACCGTGCCCGTGTCCCGATGCACGGTCAATTCATCGACATCCCAGTTGAGTCCGTCGGACACCCACGACCATTGGCGTGTCGCCAAGTCCACATGCGCCAGCCGCAAGAATTCCGAACCGGCGTCGGTCGAGAGATAAACCGCCTTGCCACCCGGCGCGAACGCTAATTGGCCGATCGCCGCTTTGCCCTCGGTTGGCAGCGGCAAATCGGTGCGCACTTTTTTCTCGACGTCGAACAGCGCGGCGTACGACTCGTTGATCGAGACGTACCTGCGGAGCACCAGCCATTTGCCGTCGGCCGACCAGTCGTCCGCTTCCCACGTTTGCCCGTTGACTTCCATCAGCAACTCGGACGAGTCCGGCTTGCGCGGATCGACGCGATACAGATCCATGTCCTTGCCGTTGCGGCGATTGTTCGACACGACCACCGCCGAGCCGTCCCGCCGCCACGCCTGCACCAGATGACGCGACTTCCCGTCGCTGAGCAGTTGCTTCTGAAACTTCCGCCGATCGAGCAACCACAACTGAGCGTTCTCGTTGCCGCCGCTGTCGACCGACAACAGCAATGTCCCATCGCTCACGCCGGGAATGAATCGACCGGTGACCGGCTCATCGAAAAACGTGAGTTGCTCACGCCGTCCGCCCGGCTGCGTGACGAGATGCAACTGCGCCGAGTTTCCAAATCGAGTCGAGATCAACATGCCATTGCCGTCCGGAGCCCAGCCGCGAAACGCCGCCGTTCGCGTGTTCTGATACTGCGACAGCTTCGCGACGACCTCGGCCGAGACGACCGGAACATCCTGCGTCTGAATCGCCGCCGGCTTTCGCGGATCGGCGTCAGCGGCAAACAGACTCGACAAACTCCAAGTGGCCACAAGGAAAGTCAGCGAGATGCGCAACGTCATGTGTATCTCCAACGAAGTGATTGAGAGTGTTTTGAGTTTCCACTGCGACTTGATCGTTCTGTGCTCCCACCATTCATCCCATTTTGATACCAGCATGGAAGAGGATCAGAAACAACCATCCGACGATGAATCCTTCTCGCGTCTCGCGTTGCTGCTCCTGCCATTTATCGATGGCTTTGCGCTTCGGTCTAATCTGTTTTGCAAGTTTTTCGAGTTCGCGTAGGTCGTCCGGTGTGGCCGATGAAAGCCAATCCACAATTCGCGCTTCGGATTGAAGACTGGAATAGCGTTCGACGGCCTCCTTCACGAACGACAATTCGGACGGCAATGTGCGCCAATCCAGAGGCGGTTCTGAGTGCTCAACGAAAACCTCGTGCTGGCAAAATGGTTCGATGCCCCGCTTGGCGAGGTTTGCAAGCAGAAATAAGAGTCCGTGCAACACCCAGGCGCTGTCATATTTCGCTGTCCCATACGGGACAGAGTCGATCCAGTCGATGATCCGAAAGTTGTCGTCGCGTCGGCGCAACTCGTCAAACACACTGGCCAATTCCTTTAGTTCATCCGTCGTGAGCTTCTCTGCCGGCATCACATGCCGGCCCAGCGACTCATCAAAAGAAAGGATCCGACAATCAGCTCCAAAGCGATCAAGAGCCTGATTCCGCAAGTAATGAAATTCGTCGGGGATGCGCGACCAATCAATAAACATGATTTGTCCTTCCAAACATGGCGGTTACGAGCGGTTTATCGCAGTCCACTCACACGAACAACCAACGCAGAAACGCCAGCAGGCCGAGTCCCGCTCCGAGCAGCACCCACCACGGTTTGTTCGTCGCGGTCGGCGGCGCGTCTTCCAGCGACAAATAGTTCTCGCAAGACGGACAGCGCGGCGAGTCCTCGTAGACTTCTTCGCCGCAGTGCGGACAGGTGATGGTCGGTTCGCCGTCGAGGTCCGATTCGTCATCGCCCCAATCTTCCTCTTCGTCGTCCCATGTTTGCCGAGCCATTCGCTCATCCTGTCGGAACTGTGAACAAGCCGAACTAGGAAACGATCACATCGGCAGTACGCTACCGCATCAGTTGGAAGGCGACCACGGGCCGAGGTTCGACGAATGCCGCGAGCGGAATCCTTGGAAACATTTTTAGCGCGTCTGAACCGCAGCAAGCTACTGGCGCGCGAGCAGATGTCAGACCTGTGCGACGCCTCGCATGCTCGCAGCACGCCGCGTGAGCTGGCGAATTGGCTCGTGCAGCAACGCTGGCTGACGCGCTGGCAAGCGACGCAGTTGTTGGAAGGGCACGAGCAACTGCACGTCGGCAAGTACCGGCTGCTCGATCTGATTGGCCGAGGGGGCATGGGGCTGGTCTTCCTCGCCGAGCATTCGGCCACTCGCCAAACCGTCGCGCTGAAGGTGATGACGCAGCTCGGCAGTCCGAAGGGAATGAAGCGATATCTGCAAGAGGTGCGAGCCGCGTCGGCGCTGGCTCATCCACACATTGTCCGGACGCTGGAATCGGGCGTCGCTGACGGCTGCCACTTTTTGGTGATGGAGTTTCTGCACGGACTCGACCTGTGGGAAACGATGCGGACGCAATCGCCGCTGTCGGTCAGTTGGTCGTGCGAGGTTGCTCGGCATGTGGCTCTGGGCCTGCAACACGCTCACGAGCAGGGACTCGTCCACCGCGACATCAAGCCGCCAAACATCTTCGTTTCGCCGAACCCGGACTTCGCGACGCCTCACGCCCGCATCCTCGACTTCGGCTTGGCGCACATCGCCACCGAGTCACTCTCGCTAAATCCCGTGACTCAGACCGGAGCGGTCTTGGGGACGCCCGATTACATCTCGCCCGAACAGGCGATGAGCGCGACGCACGCCGACATCCGCTCCGACATCTTCAGTCTCGGCTGCACGCTGTTCCAAATGCTGACCGGTGACGTGCCGTTCCCCGGCGACACCGTCATGCAAAAGCTGATGGGCCGCATCACGACCGTCCCGCCGTCGGTCAGCGCGCTGCGAGCCGAAGCTCATTCCGACCTCGACGAGTTGGTCGCCAACATGCTGCGCACGAACCCCAACGACCGCCCTCAAACTCCGGCCGAGATCGCCAGCGAACTCGAATCCCTCACGCTCAAGATTCGCCGCCACGAAGCGCGGATTGCCAAGCTCAGTCCGAGGAAACTCTCGCCGCATTCGGAATCGCGGTCGCGGTTGCGACGCTCGTAGCCTCAGACGCCCCGCATCGTTCTGCCTCAGTTCGAGGAAGATTGGCAGAACGATGGGGCAGAATGATCCCTGGAAAAAGTTTTTGTTATGCGGTCTCGATCTGCGCGGCGTCTTGCAAACCGAGTTCTTGGATCGCCTGTTCGCGGATTTTGTACTTCTGGATTTTGCCGGTGACCGTCGTCGGGAAACTGTCCACGAACTTGATGTGCCGCGGCGTTTTGTAGTGAGCCAAACTCGCGCGGCAGAATTCGCGAATGTCTTGCTCGGTCACGTTGTGGCCGGGGCGCAGCTTGATCCAGGCGAGAACTTCCTCGCCGTATTTCCGGTCGGGAATGCCGACGATTTGCACGTCTTGCACGGCGGGATGCTGATACAGCCGCTCTTCGATTTCGCGAGGGTAAATGTTCTCGCCGCCGCGAATGATCAGGTCTCTCAAGCGGCCGGTGATGCGGAAATAGCCTTCCGGAGTTCGCAGCGCGAGGTCGCCGGTGTGCAACCAACCGTCAGCGTCGATGGCTTCGGCAGTCTTCTCCGGCAGGTTGAAGTAGCCCAGCATCACAACGTGTCCGCGACAGCACAGATCGCCGGATTGGCCGTCGGGCAGTTCACGGCCGGTTTCGGGATCGACGATTTTCACTTCGACATCGGGCAGCGCGCGGCCGACGGTGCCGACTCGCAGTTCGATCGGATCGTCGGTGATGGTCTGCGTGATGAGCGGCGACGCTTCGGTCTGGCCGTAGCCGATGGTGATTTCGCTTGCCCCCATTTCGTGAGTGACGCGCTTCATCAGCTCGATGGGGCAGGGGCTGCCGGCCATGATGCCGGTTCGCAGCGACTTGAGATTTCGCTGCGCGTAGTCCGGATGTTCGAGCATCGCGATGAACATCGTCGGCACGCCGTAGATCGCTGTGCAGCGTTCCGACTCAATGGCGACGAGCGTCGCGCCGGCGTCGAAACTCTCGGACGGAAAGACCATCGTGCTGCCGAGCGCGACGCAACAGAGCGTTCCCAAAACGCAACCGAAGCAGTGATACAACGGCACCGGAATGCACAGTCGGTCGATCGACGTGAACCGTTGATTGTCAGCAGCGTAGAAAGCGTTCACGAGAATGTTCGCGTGCGACAGCATCGCCCCTTTGGGGAAGCCGGTCGTGCCGGAGGTGTATTGAATGTTGATCGGGTCGCTGGCGGACAGCTCCGCTTCGCGGCGAGCCAATTCGTCCAACGTCACGGACTGAGTACGCGAGAGCAGTTCGTCCCAAGGCAGAGTGCCGGGCAGTTGGCCTCGCAGCGAGATGAGCCATTGCAACTTCGGAAACTGCTGGCTGCGAAGCTCTCCGGCACTCGCAGTCGCGAACTCCGCGCAGGCTTCTTCGAAGATCTCGCGGTAGTCCGCCGACTTGAACCGGTCGCTCAGAGCCAGTCCACGCACCTCGGATTGAGCCAAGGCGTACCGCAGTTCGGAAGCTCGATAGCTGGGATTGATCGTGACCAACACGATGCCGATCCGCGCCGTCGCGAATTGCAGGATGACCCACTCCAAACAGTTACCGGCCCACACGCCGAAGTGGTCTCCCTTTTGGAATCCGAGAGCCAGCAAGGCTCGCGCGGCGTCATCGACTTGCCGGTCGAAATCCGACCACGAGCAGCGGACGCCGGTCGCGCAGAACACGACCGCATCCTGATCGGGATGTCGCCGAGCCGTCTCGCGCAGAGCCGCTCCGATCGTCCAACCTTTCACCCACGGGACCACAGAGTCGCTCATGACCGTCCTCCGATGAATGATGTGTCGCGGGCATTCTAGCGGAACCCGCTCGCCTCGCCTCCCTTCGCCCAGTCTTTAGAATGAGCCTCGTCTCTTCCCGTCGCCGAGTCGGAGTCTGATTATGTCCGAGGCTGTCATTCTTTCCGCCTGCCGCACTCCGATTGGCAAGTTTCGAGGCAGCTTGTCCTCGGTGTCGGCGACTGATTTGGGAGCGTGCGTCGTGCGTGAAGCGGTTGCTCGCGCGGGGGTCGCGCCGGAGGATATCGAAGAGGTCATTCTCGGCATGGTGCTGCCGGCGGGAGCGGGACAGGCCCCGGCTCGACAGGCGGCCCTGAAGGCGGGTCTGCCCGCGGCCGTTGGAGCGCTGACGATCAACAAGGTTTGTGGTTCAGGATTGAAGGCCGTGATGCTGGCGGCTCAAGCGATTCGCAGCGGCGATGCGGACGTCATCGTCGCTGGCGGGATGGAAAACATGAGCCAAGCTCCGTGGCTTTTGCGGCGTGATGGTCCGTCTCTCGGTGATCGTTCGCTGATCGATTCGATGCTGCACGATGGATTGGAATGCACCTTCAGCGGCCAGTCGATGGGGCACATCGCCGACAGCTTGGCTCAGCGAGCGGGCATCTCGCGCGAGGTTCAGGATCAGTTTGCCGTCGAGAGTCATCGTCGATCGGTGGCGGCGGCCGATGCAGGTGCATTTCAAGCGGAACTGGTCGCCGTCTCGGTGGCCAGTCGCGGTCAAACGACGACCGTCACGACAGACGAAGGCCCGCGCGCGAATTGCGATTTGGCTCGGCTGTCCGCGTTGCGTCCGGCCTTTGCCGGCGACGGCCGTGTGACTGCCGGCAACGCTTCAACGATCAGCGACGGAGCTGCGGCGGTCGTGGTCGCGTCCGCTGCGATGGCCGAGCGACTCGGTCGCCTGCCGCTCGCGCGGATTGTCGCCTCGGCGACGGCTGGAGGTCCGCCGGAAGAACTCTTCACGGCTCCCGTCGTAGCGATTCGACGTGTGCTCGAACGAGCCGGTCGATCTCTGGCCGACATCGACTTGTTCGAGATCAACGAGGCTTTTGCCGTCCAAATGTTGGCGTGTGTCCGGGAACTCGATTTGCCGCCGGATCGGGTCAACGTGCATGGCGGTGCGATCGCGATCGGTCATCCGATTGGTGCCAGCGGTGCTCGCGTGCTGACGACGTTATTGTTTGCACTCGAACAGAAACAACTTCGCACCGGAGTCGCGGCCTTGTGTTTGGGGGGCGGCAACGCGGTTGCTGTTTTGGTCGAACGGCTGTGACGATTTTAGTGGCAGGTGTCGGACGGAGGCATGATGCAATCAACCGTGACAGGTCAAAGTGATTCACCCAAACTGGCTGGTGATCCGATCAAACCGGCCGCTCGTTTCGCGATGGTTGACGGGCTGCGAGGTCTGGCCGCATTGGGGATCGCCGTGTATCACATTTGGAGGTATCAGCCGGCGTTGAAGTCCGATCCACTGGTCTTTCCTGCGATCGAGTTCGTGCCGGAGTTCGTTGATTGGATGTTTCGGAAATCTTGGGTCGGCGTCCAACTCCTCTTGGTGATCAGCGGGTTCGTGATCGCGTTCACTCTGCGGAACACTTGGGTGACGCCGCGCGAGGTGTTGTCGTTCGTCGCACGGCGAATGTTCCGACTTTGGCCTCCGTACGCGGTGACGATCTTGTTCTCCGCGTTCTTGCTCGCCGTGTGCGAGAGTTGGTGGGGCATGCCGCCGCCAGTTGGGGAACCGCTGACGATCTCTCGTGTCTTGGCGCACTTGGGCTTTTTGCAAGAAGTGCTGGGTGAAACGCCATTGACTGCGGCGATCTGGACGGTCTGTATTGAGATGCAATTTTACGTCGTGAGCGTGGTCGGTTGGGGGTTGGCTCAACGGCTGTGTGCTCGGCCAGATCCGCTTCAGCCGCGACCGTCAGGTTGGGGTGCGTTGCTGGTGTTTGCTCCGCTGGCGTTAGCGGCGCTGCTCGTTTGGAACACACAGGAAAGCACTGAGCCCTGGGTGATTCATTTTCTGAATGCGTTTTTTCTCGGCATGGTGACTTGGTGGACGCTCGACGGAACCGTCTCGCCGCGAGTCTTCGCGGTGACAGTCGCCGTTGTCGCTGCGCATCTTGCATTTCAGTGGAAGCTGGAGAATGCCCTGGCGCTGACGGCGGCGTTGGTGATTTACTTCGCGGGACGCACGGACCATTTTCACGATTGGTTGAATTGGCGCTGGCTGCAGTACCTCGGCCGGATTTCGTACAGCCTGTATCTGATCCACTACCCGGTCAGTCACGTCCTGACGTGGATCGGTTGGCGATGGTGCGACGGCTCGCCAACGCCGGCGCAGGCATGCTTGATCTTGTTTGGTTGCTTGGTCGCCAGCATTATTTCGGGCCATCTGTTGTACGTCTGCGTGGAAACTCCGAGCGGGCGGTGTTCGGCTTGGCTGAAGAATCGTCACGGTAGAATCGTCACGGTGCCTAACCACGAGTGATCGAGTCGATCAGAGGCTCGGCGGCACACCCAGCGACTTGCCGCCGTCGATCGCCAGGGCAGTGCCGGTCACCATGCAGGCGGCGTCGCTGACAAGGTACAGAATCGCGGCAGCGATCTCGTCCGGACGACTCATGCGACCGAATGCTTGAGCCAGCGGGCTGGCGGCGATGAAACGCTGCTCGGTCGCGGCACGATCGGCGGCGGCTTCCAAGTCGGCGTTCATCATGCCCGTGTCACACACCGGGCCGGGACAGACGGAGTTAACTCGAATGCGGTCCTTGGCGTGGCAGAGGGCGAGACTTTTCGTCAGGCCAATCAAGGCCATTTTGCTGATCGAGTAGACGGGATCGTGGGCTCGCGGCAGCAACCCCGCATTACTGGCGGTGTTCACGATGCTGCCTCCGCCGGAACGAATCAGGTGCGGAATGGCAAACTTGGCTCCGAAAAACGCCGCCTTGAAGTTCGTGTCGAGGCAGTTGTCCCAGTCCTCTTCGGAGACCTCCTGAATTTGCTTGACCATGCCGATGCCGGCGTTGTTGACGAGAATGTCCAGCCGGCCGGAAGTCGTCGCGGCCTGGTCAACCAAGCGTTGCAATTCCGCAACATTTCGGACGTCACAGGCCGAGGCGCGGATACCGTGGGACGCGAGGGTTTGTTCGGATTCCCGGCTGAGGCGATAATCACCCACGAAGACGCGGGCACCATGCTGAGCGAAAAGGATGGCGGTGGCTTGCCCGATTCCGCTGGCTCCGCCGGTGATGACGGCGACTCGGCCAGAAAGGGTCGCAAGGGAGGTCATCAATCGTTCCTTCGGCAGCCCGTAGAAAGCCACTCAACTGGCTTCCAGAGCATGGGTTAGGCCAGTAAAGTGTCGGACGACAAAGAGGTCGAATCAAAAAATAAGACAGAATGTCGCGAACTTCGCTGCGGTGACTCAGGTATTTTTCTGCCGTAAATTTGCGAGACGTTAAGACGGCTTGAAGTTAACGTTGGTACTGATCGCAGGCAAACGGCGCGAACAGCTCTTGATGGGGGAGGCTCGAATGATGCGGACGTGGAGCGGAAGTCGGTTGGTTCGCTGGGTGGCGGCAAGTCTGGCCCTCGCCGTCAGTGCTTCCGTCGCGATCACGGCGGAGGAGTCAGGATCGAAAGATGCGAAGTCGAAGGCCGTTGGGGCAGATGCCAAAGCTGGTTCGGACGCGAAATCCGCCGGCAAGAAGAAACGTGAAGAGTTCACGACCGGTTCGTCCGACGTGCTCATTTCGTTCATCAACGAACAGGTTCGCCAAGGCTGGACCGACAACGAAATTGAGCCGTCCGAAGTCGCTGGCGATGGCGAGTGGATCCGCCGCGTGTACCTCGACATCGTCGGCCATGTGCCGCCGATGGAAGAGATCGAAAAATTCTTAGCGGACAAGGACAAGGCCAAGCGATCGAAGCTGGTCGATAAGCTGCTCGACGATCCGGGTTATGTCCGTCATTGGACGAATGTCTGGACCAACCTGACGATCGGCCAAGACACTCCCCAGCGAGTCAGTCGCAAAGGGATGGAGAAATTTCTCCGCGAAGCGTTCACCAAGAACCGTCCTTGGAATGACGTGGTCCTGGATATTGTCTCCGCCGAAGGGCACTTCGAGGAGAACGGCGCGGTCAATTTCCTGTTGGCTCAAATGGTGATGCCGGACGACGGAGTGCTCGCGACGGCCAAGACCACGCGGCTCTTCATGGGCATGCAGGTGCAATGCACGCAGTGCCACAACCACCCGTTCAACGATTGGCAGCAGCGGCAGTTTTGGGAGTTCAATAACTTCTTCCGCCAACTGCAGAAAGAAGATCATCGGAAGTACGACGCAAAAGCGGGTCGCATGGTCGATGACTACTCCGAATTGAAACGTCGCGATGGCGTCGCTGACCATGTCACCTACGAGAAGCGAAATGGCTTGATCGAAGCCGCGTACCCCCGCTATTTCGGCAAAGACGTCGTGGATGAAGTGGCTCAAAAAGACAAGGACGGTTGGGACGTCAATCGTCGCGAAGTGCTCGGAAAATTGATGATCGACGGTGAGAAGTCACTGGTGGCTCTGGCGATGGTTAATCGCATGTGGAGTCAGTTCTTCGGCTATGGCATCACGAAGCCCGTGGATGACATGGGGCCGCATAATCCGGCATCACATCCCGATCTGCTCGACCGCTTGGGTGGCGAGTTCGTCAAATCGCGGTACGACGTGAAACAACTCGTTCGCTGGATTTGCAATTCCGAGGCGTACAACCTCACCAGCCAAGCCTCGAAGGCCAACGAAGAGAAGGACAACCCGGCGGCCGGCACCTCGGCCATGTTCAGCCATGTGTATCTGAAGTCCATGTCGGCCGAACAGCTTTATGATTCGCTGATCGTGGCCACGAACGCTCACAAATCCGGCCGTTCAAGCTTTGAGCAAGCGGAAGACAAGAAGCGGGTTTGGCTGCGGCAATTCGTGATCGCGTTCGGCACCGACGAGGGGGACGAATCGACAACTTTCAACGGCTCGATCCCACAAGCGTTGATGATGATGAACGGCGATCTCGTGAAGGACGCAATCAGCGCTCAGAAGGGCAGTTTCCTGAATACGATCCTCGCTGAGACTCCGAAGGATCCCGATCGAATTCGTCGGCTGTACTTGACGGCACTCGGTCGTACTCCGAACCCCAAGGAAGCCAAAGGTGCTCAAGACTTGCTCCGAGCGAACTCGGACAAATTGGCTGCGTACCAAGACATGTTCTGGGCACTGTTGAACTCCAACGAGTTCATTTTCATCCACTGAAATCGCAGATTTGAAGTCTGCAATCTTTGAACCACTCAACCTTTCGAAAGGAAATCCCATGAGCTTCATTCCCGCCGGCATGTCTCGCCGACATTTCATGAGTCACATGGCTGCCACCGCGGCCACGATTCCCGCAATTCAGTTCATGCAGCACCTGCAAGTTCACGCGGAGACCGTCAAGAAAAACCAAAAAGCTTGCATCCTGATGTGGATGGGTGGCGGACCTCCGACCATCGACATTTGGGACTTGAAGCCGGGCAGCAAGAACGGCGGCGAATTCAAGCCGATCAAAGCCGGTGATACGCAAATCTGCGAACACATGCCGAAGACGGCGGCTCATTTCGACGTGCTCAACGTCGTGCGCTCGATGAGCACCCGCGAAGCCGATCATGGCCGTGGCCGCTATTTCATGCACACGGGCTATGTGCCGAATCCGACGGTCGTGCATCCGACGTTCGGTTCGGTGGTCAGCCACGAACTGGGATCGAAGCGAAAGGAACTGGAAATCCCGTCGTTCGTTTCGATCGGTGGCGATCCCGGCAGTCCGGGCTTCCTGGGTATGTCGAACGCTGCGTTCGTCGTGAACACACAAGGCCGCATCCAGAACGCCGACACGGACGGCATGGACGCGGGACGATTCCGTCAGCGGCTCGCGATGCTCGGCACGATTGAAGACAACTTCATCTCGTCGAAACGTGGCGAAGCTCCGCAAGCTCATAAAGACGTCTACAAGAAGGCCATCGACCTGATGACCTCGAAGCAGATGGAAGCCTTTAAGGTCGATAAGGAAGACCCGAAGACGATCGACCGGTACACGAATGCCGGTGCTCCAACAGGCGGAATGATGCGTGCCGGCGGCGAGTTTGGCCGTGGCCTGCTGATGGCTCGTCGATTGGTCGAAGCGGGTGTCCCGTTCGTCGAAGTCGGCATGGGTGGTTGGGACTTGCACGCGAATGTCTTCAACACGCTCAAAGATCGCAATCTGCCGTCGATGGATACCGCGATTTCTGCGTTGGTCACTGACCTGAAAGAACGCAGCATGATCAAGGACGTCGTGTTGGTGTGGATGGGTGAGTTCGGCCGTACCCCGCGCATCAACCAAGACGTTGGCCGCGATCACTGGGCAGCAAGCTGGTCAAATATGATCGGTGGCGGAAACCTCAAGGGTGGCCTCGGTGTCGGAGCGACTGACGCCGACGGACTGACCTGCGAGACGAAGCCATATCTGCCCGGAGACATTTGGGCCACGGCGTGCCACGCCCTCGGTATTCCGACGACGACGGTTCACACCTCGAAGCGTGGTCGTCCGATGAAGATTGCCAACGGCGGCACTCCGATTCCGGAACTCATCGGCTAAATGAGATGGCTCTGAACGGACTCAATACGGGGGCCGCTTGGCCCCCGTTTTCGTAACCGGTTTCCGATTCTCGATCCTTTTGACGACATGACCGAGCCGCACCCACCAGAACCTGCTGAAGATGCCGGCTCCTTGGAGCAGGTGCCGAATGCGGAGTTCGTGCAGCTCTTCACGAAATCCCAACGACGACTGTTCTTGTTCATCCTGTCTCAAGTCAGCCACCTGACCGACGCCGAAGAAATTTTGCAGGACACGAACGTCATCATCTGGAGCAAGTTCCATCAGTTTCAACTCGGCACGAGCTTCTTTGCTTGGGCCGGAAAGATCGCGACCTACGAGATCCTCAAATACCGGGAGAAGAAACGATCCGGTCGTCTGCAATTCAGCGACGAGTTCATTTCGCGAATCGCCGCCGAGGCGATCGAACTGAGCGATGAACTCGAACAACGCCGCGAGGCGTTGTCCGAATGTCTTCGCCGCCTGAAAGCTGACGACCGGGAATTGATTCAAGCTCGCTACGCTCCCGGCGAGAACGGTTTGAAAGTCGCCGAGCACCTTGGCCGGCCGGCCAACTCGGTTTACCAGTCCATCGGCCGCATTCGTAAAGTTCTGTTCGATTGCGTCACGCGCCGGCTGACGGCCGCCACGAGAACCACATGACTCCGCGAGACATCGCCAACTTGACGCCAGAATTCTTCGAGCTGCTCGAAGCGTTGTGCGAAGATCGGCTCGACCAAGCCGGTGCGCTACGGCTTGAGCAGATCGTGCTGCGCGACGCGAATGCTCGCCGAGCGTATCTGGCCTACTTGGACCTGCACGGCACGCTGCACTGGAACACCGCGTTCGGAACCGACGGGGCCAATTTCGAGCCGGCGGTTTCGCCGCGACTGGTTTCGGATTCAGACGCCGTCCAGCCTGCTGCGAAGCGTGGTCATCGTCGTTTGCTGGTGCTGGCTGCCTGTGTCGCAGTGATTGCCGCGTTCTCGTTCTCCGCTGGCCGCTGGTTCGTGCCGAACAATGATCAGCCTCAGCTTGCCAAAGATGGCGAGCCAAACGCGATTCAACCGCATGACGCGAACAACGTCGAACCTGTGGCCGTTGTTCGAAACCAGGAAGAACCATCACCGAGCCAACCGGTCATGCTGACAGATCGGCCGAAGCCGGAAGGCACGACTCCTGAAACGACCGGCGATTCGCACGATCTGAAAGTGACAGACAAGCCCAGCACCGTCGCGAGTGACACGCCTCCACAACGGCCCATCAGCAGCAATTCGGTGGCCAAAGCCGATGGCTCGGTGCAGGGCATCGTCGCCGTGATCAACGAGCACCTCGCGGCCGGATGGAAAGTACAGGGGGTTGAGCCATCTCCGCTAGCTGACGATGCCGAGTGGCTGCGACGAGCCTATCTCGACGTGGTCGGACACATTCCGCCGGTCGAAGTGGCTGAGAAATTCCTGGCCGATCGTGATCTCCGCAAACGGGAGAAACTGCTCGACACACTGCTCGACGATCCGGCCTACGTCCGCAATTGGACGGTCGTGTGGACCAATCTCCTGATCGGCCGATCGGACTCGCGTGATGTCAATCGTCCCGCTCTTCAGAAGTTCTTGCGAGAAAGCTTCGCGAAGAACCGTCCGTGGAACGAGATGGTCGGCGAATTCATCTCGGCCGAGGGTTCGTTCGATCAAAACGGCGCAACCAATTTCTTGCTGGCCCACTTGAACAACCAAGCGGTTCCGGCCACGGCGATCACGGCGAAAATTTTCCTGGGGCGTCAGATCGGTTGTACGCAGTGTCACGACCACCCATTCAACGATTGGAAGCAAGACGCCTTTTGGTCATTCAACAGCTTCTTCCAGCAGACGAAAGTGGCTCGTGTCGATCGCAGCGACGACACGGGCAAGATGAAGTCGCAAGCCTCCGCGTTGGAAACGAAACATGTCGGCGGCCCGACGCACTTCGAGACACGCCGTGGTCTGATGCAAGTCACCTATCCGAAATTTGAAGGGACTTCGATCAGCGATGACGCGGACACGAATCGCCGCAATGAGTTGGCGAAGTTGATGACTTCCGGCGACAAGCCCTTGGTGGCCGAGTCGTTCGTGAATCGGATGTGGGACCACTTCTTCGGCTACGGATTCACTCGCCCGGTCGACGACATGGGGCCGCACAATCCGCCGAGCCATCCAGAATTGTTGGATCATCTCGCCCGCGAGTTCGTGGCCAGCGGCTACGACAGCAAGCAATTGATCCGCTGGATTTGCCTGAGCGATGCGTACCAGCGCAGCAGCCGTTTTGGGAAATCGAACGAACAAGATAATCCTGAGACGGGCGCGTCGCCGCTCTTCAGCCGCGTCTACGTCAAAGGGATGACGGCTGAGCAATTGTACGACTCGCTGCTGCTGGCCACCGGAGCGGACAAGACACCGCTGGCCACTGGCGATCACGACCGCCGCCGCCACGAGTGGCTGCAACAATTCGTCCACGCCTTCCAAACTGACGAGAACGACGAGTCGATTACGTTTGAGAGCAGCATCACTCAGGCTTTGCTGATGATGAATAGCGATCTCACGCAGCATGCGATCAGCACGGATCGCGGCACATTCCTCGAAAAACTCATCAACGGCCGCGACACCGAGGCCGAGAAGATCCGTCGATTGTGTCTCGCGACGCTGACTCGGTATCCGACACCGAAAGAGCAGCAAGCTTTGCGGCGTCTGGTCCACGAAGGGACGACGTCACGCACGAACCCCGCCGGCTGGCAAGATGCCTTATGGGCGTATCTGAATTCCAGCGAATTTGTCCTCGTACATTGAGGCGGTCACCAGCGCCAGCCTTTGACACCCGGCAGATTGCGGATGCACTCAGTTGGCCAGCGGCCTTCTTTCAAGTCGATGATGACCTGCGCGGCCATGATGAGCGTGCCCTGTTGAGACTCGTGGTCCAGTCCGCCGAGATGGCCACAGGTCAAAACGTTGTCGAGTTTGAGTAGCGGACTATCAAGCGGCAGCGGCTCCGTCTCAAAGACGTCGAGTCCGGCGGCTCGCAACTGTCCGGACTTGAGTGCTTCGCACAATGCGACCTCGTCGATCAATGGCCCGCGAGCCGTGTTGATGAGAATAGCACCGCGTCTCATCCGCCGCAGAGAATTGGCGTTGATGAGGTGTCTCGACGATTGATCCATCGGCAGGTGCAGCGAAACGAAATCCGAGCGGGACAACAGATCGTCCAGCGACGTGAACTCGACTTGCCACTGCTCGGCGAACTCGCGATTTGGGTACGGATCGAATGCGAGCACGTTGAGTCCCAATCCGCGAGCGCGAGTCGCGACGGCGCGGCCGATGCGACCGAGTCCGACCAAGCCCAGTGTGCGGCCCATCACGCGCGGGGTGGGGGTCTTTTCCCAGTTGCCTCGGCGGACTTCGCGGTCGCGCTGTGGCAGGTTGCGAGCCAGCGACATCAGCATCGCGATGGTGTGCTCCGCGACGGCGTGATGATTCACTCCGGGAGTGGTCGCGACGACGATCTTCGCTTGATCGCAAGTGGGGAGGTGGACCGCATCGAAACCGACGCCCGTGCGAGCGATGACTCGCAGCTTCGGGCACGACGTGATGACTCGCGCCGTGATTGGCTCGGAGCCGGCGATGCAGGCATCGGCGTCTCGCAACGCGGCGATCATGTTGTCTTCGACATTCAGATCGAGTTTGCGATCCACGATCACCGTCTCGAAGCCAGCGTTTCGCAAGAGTTCAAAGTGCGGCCCAGCATCGCCGAGCAACGACGTCACCACTACTTTCAGAGACATGAGTGTCAACCTTTCTGAGCAATCCCATCACAGACGTTGGCTTCGACGAGGTGCGGCACGACGTTCGTCGGCTCACGCAGCGTTTCTCGCCATTCGGCCGCGAAAACATCGCGGTTTCAGAAGCGAATTGAAAGGGTTCGGACTCAGTTCTAAACTGGCTGCCGTTGATTGAGTGTCCGGCCATGTCTTGAGCGGCAATGGCATTCCGTTTTGAAAGGTCTCGACAACATGAGTGTTTTTCGACCAATGCGTGAAAGATTCGTTCCTGAACAGGCAACAATGACGAGTCGCTGGTGGGGGCTGCTGGTCTTCTGGGCCATCTGTTTCGGTTCGGTGGCTGTGGCTCAGGACAAAAAGGAAAAAGAGGAACCGGTCGAAGACAAGACGCTTCAGTCGCCCGCCGATGGCTGGCCGCTCAAGCTGACGTACTACCGATCCGCTGAGGGCAAGGAAGCGGCTGTTGTCGTGCTGCTGCACATGAAGAACGAGAGCCGTCTGACTTGGACGGCCCCGAAGGGCTTCGCCGAGCAACTGCACGCGAAGGGCTTTGCGGTCGTCGCCGTGGACCTCCGAAAACACGGGCAGAGCAAGCCAGGTGCGGAGGACGATGATCCGAAGAAAGCCGCTTCAACTGAGAAGGACAAGTCGAAGAAGGCCTCCGCAGGCAGCGAACTCAAACCGGCCGACTATCTCCTGATGGTTCGTGACATGGATGGCATCAAGAAGTTCATCTTCGACGAACATCAGAAGGGGAATCTCAACATGCGAAAAATGGCGATCGTCGCGCCAACGATGAGTGCTGCGATTGCGATCACGTTTGTTGCGGCAGATTGGAAGAAACCTCCGTTTGACGACGCTCCGAACATTGCGACGAGGACTCCGCGCGGACAGGACGTACAGGCAATGATTTTTCTGTCTCCTGAAACCTCGCTTGCTCAGGTGCCGGCTCACTTGGTCGCCGGACAGTTGAAAGCTACCCCAATGGCCGCGTTCGTGGTCGTCGGCAAGACTGATTCGCAGGACAAGGACCAAGCCAAGAGGTTGTTTCTGCAACTTGGTGGCGATCCGGCGAAAACCGAGACTTCGAAGAAAAAAGCCGAGCCGAAGAAGGGCACCAAGGAGAAAGAAAAGGACGCTGAGAAGGGCTCGGAGAAGAAGGCTGATGATCGGTTCTTCTACGGCGAATTGAACACGGCATTGCGAGGGACCGACTTACTTGGCAAGAACCTCAAGGTGGAAGAGTTCATGCTCGGCTTTCTCGAAGACCATGTGAAATCCCTCAAAGGCCCCGTCTACGAATGGCGTGATCGACAATCGCGACTGACCGAATAGTCCGGCATCAAGACGCGTTTGCGCAGAATGCGAAATACACCTCGGCTGCCTGACGGAGTTGGCCGATGTCGATCCACTCGTTGACTGTGTGGGCTTGAGCGATGTCACCGGGGCCGAAGACGACGGAAGGGACTCCGGCGGAGGCGATTCGCGAAGCGTGAGTGCCGTACGGAACCCCGACCTTTTTGTGAGGTCCGGCGATCTCGGAGATGCATTCGAGCAGTCGGTTTGCGAGTGGGCCGTTGTGTTCATCCGACAGCGAAACTCCGACCAGCCACGGCGGCAGGTGTTCGACCTCGAAGTCCAATCGCGAGGCAAAATGCTGCTGGACCTGCTTGATGGCATCCCAGCCGTCCTCGCCGGGGATCACGCGGCGGTCGATTTCGATTTCGCAACTATCGGGAACTGTGTTGACGCTGATGCCGCCGGTGATGCGACCGACGCTCAACGTTGCCGGACCGCAGAGTGGATGGGCGGGGATCATGCTCGGCAGTTTGGAGGCGAATTCTTCGAGTGCGGTGAGGACTCGACCCATTTTGTAGATCGCGTTGACTCCTTCGTGCGGCGCGGAACTGTGACAGGCTCGGCCGGTCGTCCGAATCTTCCAGCGCGTCGCTCCGCGATGTGCGACGACAACGTCCAGTTGCGTCGGCTCCGCAACGACCGCGATGTCCGGTCGGCGGTCGATGATCGAACCAGCTCGATTCGGGTCAGTCCACAGCGTCGTGAGGTCGTTGACTCCCAGCGAGGTGGATTCTTCATCGCAGGTACATGACAGGATGACGTTCGGCGCACCGGGCGGCTTCTCACGCACCAGCCGAGCAAATGCCGAGAGCATTGCGGCCATGCCTCCTTTCACATCGCAACTGCCGCGGCCGAACAGCTTGCCATCGCGGATCACCGGGTTGAACGGATCGGGGAAGCCGTCGGTTGGGACGGTGTCTTGGTGAGCGTCCAGCAGCACCGTTGACGTTGCGTTCGGCGAATCGAACCGCGCGATCACGTTCGCTCGGCCGGGAGCGACTTCGATGCGTTGATACCGCACGCCGAGTTTCCGCAGGACGCCTTCGAGGTAATCGCTGACGCGACCCTCCAAGAATTCCGGGCCGGACAAATCTCGGCCCATCGGGTTCACGCTGGGGATCGCTACCAAGTCCTTGAGCAGATCAACGGGGTCCATGAGGTGCTCCAAAATCATTTGTGGGAATCGCTGAGGATGTCGAGACGGCCTTCCTGCATGCCGAGCTGGCTCATCTTGCGATAAAGGTTGGTGCGGTGCAGGCCGAGCAACCGGGCGGCTTCGGACATGTTTCCTTTGACCCGTTTGATCGCGCGGCGGATGTATTCCTGTTGGAATTTGATGGTCGCGTCGGCCAGCCCGAAGTCGGAAGCGGTGTCGAGAAACGTATCCTTCTCCGGGGTCAGAATGAAAGCGATGTCTTCCGCCTGGACTGCCGGGCCGGGGGCGAGAAAGGCGACACGTTCCATCAAGTTGCGAAGCTCACGGACGTTGCCGGGCCAACCGTGAGCTTGCATCCGCTTCTTCGCCTCGGCGGAAAGGCTGAGCGCGGGTCGCTTGGCTTGCTGGCTGAATTTATCGAGGAAGAACTCGGCGAGCGGAATCACGTCGTCCGAGCGGTCGCGGAGCGAAGGAAGGTCCATCGTGACGACGCTCAGCCGATAATACAGGTCTTCGCGGAAGCGTTTCTCTCGGACGAGCTGCGCGAGCTTCGCGTTCGTCGCGGCGACGACGCGCACGTTGATCGGAATTGTCTGCGAACCGCCGACGCGAGTGATCACCTTTTGTTCGAGCACGCGCAGCAACTTGGCTTGTCCGTTGGGGCTCATGTCGCCAATCTCGTCAAGGAAGATCGTGCCTCCCTCTGCAAGTTCGAACTTTCCCTGCCGTGCTGTGTGAGCGTCGGTGAAGGCTCCCTTCTCGTGTCCGAAAAGTTCGCTTTCGAGCAGCGTTTCGGTCAGCGCCGCGCAGTTGACGGCGATGAATGGTTGCTTGGCTCGCGCGCCGTGGTAGTGCAATGCCTGGGCGAAGACTTCCTTTCCCGTGCCGCTCTCGCCGAGGATCAGCACCGGCAAATCGGTTTGCGCGAGGCGTTGGACGGTCGTTCGCAACTGCTGCATTGCGCCGCTGCTGCCGATGATCTGCACCTGTGACGCAGCCTGCTCGGTCATCTGTTGATGGCTGCGGAGCAGGTTCTCACGCTCGCGCGTGCTGGCCAGCGCGACGGCCGCTTGAATGCCGAGTTGAGTCAGCGACTCTTCGTCGTCGGCATCAAACTTCCCGCCGTTTTTGTTGATCCCCTCGAACGCTCCGATCCGCTTGCCGTCGGCATCGAGCAGCGGAACCGCCAACAACGTCTGCGTCCGATAGCCGGTCGCCTTGTCGACGGTCTTGCTGAAGCGTGCATCGGCGTAGGCGTCGTCGACACGAATCGCTTCGCCCGTGTGGATGACCTGTCCGACGATGCCGACGTTGTCGGGAATCCGCAGCGAGCCACCTTCGACTCCGAGTGCCGGACAGGCCAAAACTTCGTGCCGTTCGCGATCCCAAATGAAGATGCTGGAGCGGTCGCAATCGAGCAGTTTCGTCGCCGCGTGCGCGATCGCTTCGAGCAGCGTCGTTGTGTCCGGCGCACCGGCGAACGTCGCCGCGACGGCCAGCGTGTTCCGCAACTTGTCTGCTCGGCGAGCGTGCCGAGACAACCGCTCGCACAGTGACAAGCCATAGCCGAGCACTCGTCCAACGGCGAGGATGATCGGCAATTCGTCGGCAGTGAGCCGTCGCCCCGCCAAGACGAGAACTCGCGGTTGCCCTTCGGACGATGCGGGCAGCGGCAGGCCGATCAGCGTCCAACTGTCCAACTCAAAAACGCTCGGCCAACAACCACCGGCTTCGCGCTCGATCACGTCGTCGAAGAATCGCAGTGGCGGTTGCGGCCAAGTATGCCGGCCATGGTCGGCGACAAGCTCCCACTGCGGAGTTCGCTTCCAGACGCCGACCCACTGCGCGGGAAATTCTGTGGTGAGTTCTGGTAGCGCCGACTGCAAATAATCGGTCACAGAATCCTGCTTCAACGCCGCCTGAATCAGGCGATCGCACAGTTGCACTGCCGTGCCCATCTCGCCGCGAGCCACCCAGGGCAGCTCATTCCAGGTCATCCATTTCGTGCTCAAGGTCCGTCTCCGTTGCCCGCGCGTCCGGCCCCCTCTCTTTTGGGAGAGGGTTGGGGTGAGGGACACAGCATCGCAAGACGTTGTTCGCGATACAACGTCCGCTGCTGGATTCGTTCGCGCGATCGTCGGTCGAACGCCGCTCGGCCCTCACCCGGCCTTCGGCCACCCTCTCCCGGAAGGAGAGGAGACGAGGTTCATCCCACCCGCATTTCCAGCGATTCCAAAAAGCTGTTGACCAAGCGTAGGCAGGTGTCGGTTTGCAGCCAGTGAATCAGATGTCCGACTTTCGGCAGGCGAACACGGACGCAATCGGGCATCAGACGTTCGGCCTCGGCGGCGTCGTCATCGGTCAACATGCCACCGACCGACAGGTCGGCTTGCATGAGCAGGACCGGGCAAGTGATTTTCTGCGAGGCGGCCGCCCAGTCGAAGCCTTCCAGCCATCGGCCCGCGACGATTGGCGAGAGCACATCCCGGTGAAGCTGCTTCAGGCATCTCGCCGTGAACCGCAGCGAAGCCATGTCGCGTGTGTCTCCCAACCGAATCGAGCCAGGCTTGCCCGGAGTGGTCAATGGAATCTCTGCCAGTTGTCGCGCGAGAGTGCCGACGGGCAACGTGGATTCCGCGAACGGCTGGACTCCCGCGAAATAGCTGAGCAGCGCGGACTGGCCGATGCGCGGGCCCATCGTCTCGAACGGTGGATCTTCCAGAACAGCGGCCTGCACCTGCTGAGGTAACTCCGCCGCAACAGCGGCCGCGACCATCGCCCCCAGCGAGTGGCCGTACAAGACGACCGGACCTTGCACTTGCTCCTGCACGAAGGCCACGGCGTCGTGGACGTAATCTCGCACGAGGTATCCGAATTTGGCCCGCGATGATTGCCCATGCCCGCGATGATCCAGTGCGTGGATGTGCCAGCGCGCACTCAGAGCCGGAAACAGCGGCACAAAACTCTGCCAACGTCTTGTGACGCCATGAAAAAACACGAGCGCCGGCCCATTGCGCGGCCCGGTCGCAAAATTCAGGTTCAAACCGCTGTGATGAAAAATCTGTTCGTTCAGCATGAGGCGACCTCTTTTGGGATGCGACATCGTGTTCCAAGCGGCATCCTCTTGGCAAATCCACCGGCAGCAATCATCCTTTCGCCTCACAAAACGTGAAAGGATTCTGCTCATGCATGTCACGATCACCGCCGTCGGCCCGGATAATCGCGGTTTGGCCGACCCTATCATTCACTACCTCGCATCGGCGGGGGCGAACATCCACGAAATTCAGATGTACGACCACGACACTGAAAAGCTTTTTGCGATGTTTACTCGCGTAGACTGGCCCGCGGACCAAGAGCCGATCGAGACACTGCGGCAGCGCATGAATCAGATCGGCGAAATGAAGGGCTTGTCGATCCGAACGTGGTCGCTCGATGAGCACGCTCGACCGCCGCGACTGGCCATCTGCGCGACTTATCGGCCGGAACCGGCTCTGGCGGTGCTGCGATCCATTCGTGACGGACGGCTGAAGGGGACTCCGGCCGTGATGATCGGCAACCGTCCCGCTTGTCGTGGCGTCGCCGAGCAATTCGGCATCGACTGGCACGATGTCGGAGACTCGAAAGGCAATCCCGACAACGCGCGGATGGTTGAACTCTTCGACCAGTACAACGTCGATTACATCCTGCTGGCTCGCTACATGCGGATCCTACCGCCGAGCACTTGTTGGCGTTTCGCTGGTGGTCGAATCGTCAATCTGCATCACGGACTACTGCCACCGTTCCCCGGATTCCATCCGTATGAGGATGCCTACGCTCGCAACATGCTGACTTTTGGAGCGACGATTCACTTCATCGTCCCTGAACTCGATGCTGGCAACCAAATCATTCATCAGAGCACGTTCACCGTGACGCCAGGAACTCCGCTGGAGGCGATCAAGCGACAGGGAGAAGGAGACCACGAACCGTCGTGTCTTGTCGAAGGCATCCGCCGCGTCGTGGATCGGGAAGTCGAACTGCATTTTCACCGTGTTGTGCGGCGATAATCCCGATCGAAGTGCGGAGAACGCGATGGTTCGTTTGTCTCGGACACGACAGCGGCAGATCATTCAGGAACTGGTTCGAGTCCTTCGCGAATCACCCACTGCCGGTCTGTCGTCAACGCTGGCACCTGTTGAACCTGCCCCGACGGCCAAACGATTTCCGCGGACGGAATCGAATCCGCGTCTCCGAGTCCGAAGAACAGTCGTGGATCAACGGTGGATGCGAAGCTGGTGCCCCCTTTGACTTGATGGACCTGAGTCTTGGAACCGCAAGTCAATTTCACGACGGCACCGATTGGCAGACGCGGACTTTCGCGGCCGATCAGCAGCAGCGACAGCCAGTGATGCGATGTTTTCGTCGAGTTCATCAACAGCACAACCGGTTGGTTCAGGCGAGAAATCACCAGATCCACATCTCCGTCACCATCCAAGTCCCCCGCCGCTGATCCTCGTCCCTCGTGACTTTCTCGGAAGTATGGGCCGACGCTCGCAGCCACGTTGACAAGTCGCTTGCCGTTTTGATTGTCAAATAGCAACGGAGTTTGTCGGACGGTCGTGTTTTCTGGGTAGCGAATGACATGACCGTTCGACACGAACGGATCTTCGTCGCCGTCCTGGTCGAAGTCGGCAAAGGCGGTGCCCCAGCCCACGTACAACGCCCCGACAGCGGTGATCCCCGATCCCTGGCTGACGTGCTGAAAGAAGCATTTTCCGTCGTTGCGATACAGCGCATTACTTTCCCGCTCAAAGTTCACGACCCACAAATCTGGCCGGCCGTCCAAATTGAAATCGCCGACATCGACTCCCATGCTTCCATCGGGAGTCCCCGATTGGCTCAAGGCCGTTCCGCTGATCATTCCCACTTCCTCGAAGTTTCCGGTGCCATCATTCTGATAGAGAAAATTCGGAACAGTGTCATTGCCCACATACACATCGACGTCGCCATCAAGGTCCAGGTCGGCGGTCAGCACTCCCAAACCTTTGCCGCCGGGAACCAGTCCAGATTCCTGAGTGACGTCACGGAACGATCCGTCGCCCGTGCTGAAGTACATCGTGTGAGGCAATCCGATGAATTCACGCGGCGGACACGATTCGCGAGTCCCCGGTTTGGGACCCGCGCAGAACGGGTGCTTTTGGAACGACCAATCGGCATAGTGAGACACGTAGACGTCCAACGCGCCGTCCCCGTTGAAATCACCCCACGCCGCGGCGGTGCTCCACATCGAATCGGTCAGTCCAGACGACTTTGCAACTTCCTCAAACGTGCCGTCGCCTCGGTTCCACAGCAACATCAGGCCGCCATATCCGGTCATTAGGACATCGCAGAATCCGTCGTTGTCGAAGTCCGCCGCCGCGGCCCCGTGGCTGTAGAAAGTGGTCATCGCGGCTCCCGCTTCCGATGTGACCTCCGTGAAATGCCAATCACCATCATTCCGATAAATCGCATGGGGCCAGCCGAGCACATCGCGCACGTTTCCACGCTTCTCGCTGTAGTGTCCGCCGCCGGGAAGGCACAAATCCAAGTCGCCGTCGTTGTCGAAATCGAACAGTCCGACCCCGCCACCGAGCGACTCCAAAATGGCGACCTCCCCCGCCTCGTTCCCGTTGCGATATGTGAACTTCACTCCCGAATGCTCTGTGGCGTTCTCAAATCGAATGTCCGTTGACACCGCCGAGGCACCGCCGGCTGGTGACTTACCTGGCTTGACGGAGGCGCTTCCTGGCGGACTACTCGGAGATGTCCTACCCGAACAACCCATGATGGCCAGCAAGAAACAACACACGATCCGGGAAGTCTTCCAGCCGTGTTTCGTCGTCGCTCGGCCAGCCTGGAGTTGTGCGGCTTCGCGGTCTGCCACGCTCGGACGTGGTTCAAGCCACACCGCAGAAAAGAATTCGTTCATCAAGAGGACTTTCGTTTCAGAGCGTCGCAGTGGGCGACGGAAAATGGTTTCACAATTCAGTCACACAAGCTGTCGGAGGCCCCGCAAAACGGTCAACAGGCCCGACGGCTGTTTGGCTGGCCACAGCCAAGGCGGCCTCGGCTTTTCCTTTCGTGTCCGTTCTTCGATTATACTTCGCGCGAGTGAACGATCTTCGTCGCAGCCCGGTTGTGAAAAACGATTCAAACAAGAAGTTTTGGTTCCTGGCCCCTTCCCGTCCTAACGTTGCACGCCGGTGGCGATGGGCGAATCAACCTCCTCCTGAGCTGCGCGGACATGAGTTGTATGCAGGCATCACGCAAGATCAAGATCACGCTCCTTATTCTGATTCTCGTGTCGTTGGGATTCGTCGTCCTCTATTTCGATGACTGGCGGTCTTCGAGACAGTTGGCGATTGCTCGACGAGCGCTCCAAGACCGTGATGCGGACAAAGCCTTGGACGCAACCCGCGAAGCAGCGCGGATGACTCCACACAATGGCGAAGTCCACTTCACCATGGCTCGGGCGTTTCGCCGCCAGGGGCAATTGGACAAAATGCGAGATTCCCTGGAACGGGCGGCCAAATTCGGAGTGACTCGCAACCGGATCCAGCGTGAAGAATGGATGGCAATGGCTCAAGCGGGCCAACTGAAAGAAGCCCGACCTTACCTGAGCGAACTGTTGATGAATCCCGGCGGCGATGGTCCAGAAATCTGTGAAGCGTATGTCAAGGGTTACTTTCTGATCTATCAATTTCCAGAAGCCTTCCAGATCCTGGACGCTTGGGAGAAAGACTATCCGTCCGACCCCCAACCCCATGTCTTCCGCGCGACGGCGAGCAGCGAGGTCGCCAATTGGAATGCCACTGCCAAGTCCCTCCGCAGAGCACTCGAACTGGCACCGAATCGCAACGACATCCGCATCGAACTGGCGACGACCTTGCGGATTTTGAAAGAAACGGACGAGGCCGCGCAACTGCTCGAACAGGCTCGGAAAAGCCAGCCCAACAACCCCGAAGTCCTCGTCGGTTGGGCGCAAGTTCTCCGGGATCGTGGGCAGGTCGATCAGGCGCAATCGATGTTGGATCGCGTGTTGCAGGAAGTCCCCAAACACGTTGTAGCACTCCGGTTGCTCGGAGAAATTCACTCGTCAGCCGGGCGATTCACGGAAGCGATCCAGCTTTTGGAGGATTGCGTGGCGATCAAAAGCAAAGACGAAAAGGCACGGTATGCATTGGGGACTGCCTTGCAAGGAGTCGGACGAGCTTCCGAGGCAAAACAGCATTTTGAGTTTGTCGCCAAAACCGTTGAAGCCAATCATCGCCTCGATCAATTGCTCACGGCAGTTCGTATCAAGAATGATGATGTCGCGGCACGCTTTGAAATCGCCGAAGTGCTGCGAGTCACCGGTGAACCACAAGAACGTTTGCTTTGGCTGCGCAGCGTCATCGCGTTGGATCCAGCACACAAAGCCGCTCACGCTGAACTGGCCAAATGCTACGCGGAGTTGGGGAATCTGGAAGAGTCCAAAAAACATAGCCGATTGGCCGAGGCCGATTAGTCGTCGTCAGCGTCAGTCTGGCCACGCTCCGAGTCGTGACGTTGCCAACAACATGCATACTCGGCGCTCCAAGAACTTGCGACACGTCAACGCTGAATTTCTTTGATTGACTTAACTCGATGTTGGCAACTGGCTGCGGCTTGACGCCACTGTTTTGCCTGCGCGGAATCCCCCATTTCATCGAAGATCGATGCCAGTTTCAGTCGAGAATCCACGTCTTCAGGTTGTGACCAAATGACGTCCATCAACTCCAGGCTCCGGCTTCGGAATTTCAACAATCGTTGTGACTGAGACAGGAGTTCCTGCTGACGCGGTTGATTCCCAAGTCGTCCGTGAACTTGCGCCAACAAGAACGTCACATCGGGATCATTTGGATTTGTGTCAAATACGGCTTCGAGTAGCTGAGCGTGTTCCGGGGTCACGGCCTGCTGCATGCCGACTTTGACGAGCGCGATGACTGCGGCCTGTTGGTTCTCGTCGCGTTCCAGAGCGATCCGGCACTCCCGTTCGGCCTCGGCGAGTTGTCCGAGACCGAGAAAACATTCGGCACGCAGAATCTGCAATTCGACCGATGGATTGGAGAGTGCCGCGATCTGATTCAGTCCCTTTTCGAATTGACCATCTCGCACCAGACACCTCACAAGATATGTCAGCACAGGACCGCCAGACGATACGTCGGACTCCGTATTCGAGGGGATTAACCTTAGTGCCCGTTGATATTCCTCGGCGGCTTTTTGATATCGGCCATAGCGATAGAGAATCGAAGCTTGCAGAATGTGTGAACGAGGATTGTCTGGTTGAATCTCGGCGGCCAATTGCAACTCGTGCATGGCCTGGCCAAACATATGTGAATCGTGATAGATCACCCCCAACCAAAGATGAGCCGCGAAACTTCGGGGGAATTCCTGGGCGAGCGTCGCGAATGTTTGCTCGGCGTGGTACCACTGGTTCCGCCAATAATAGTTCCGCCCCAGAAGCTCAAGCGCGTATGGTCGCAATGCACCGGATGCATTTGACGCCTGAATTCGAGCTTCTGCGGCATCAAAGTCCCGGCGTATCAGGTACAGCGAGGCGTCCAATACCAGGTAGGCGCTGCCGTATTGACGCTGCCGCATCAGGCCATCGATGGTTTTCTCAACCTCGTCGATTCGCAGAGCCTCAAGCGACTCCCACGCTTCGAAAAACTCGGGCGGAAGGGAGGTTGCTCCGGCAGCCACACGCCATCGAATCGACACAACGATTACCGCAATTGTCACGATGGCCATTGCGGTCCATCCCAGGCGAACGCTCCACCCTTGCCGATGGCTGGTGATCGATTCGCCGTGACCTGGAGCGGCTTTCGACATCACGAAAACTCCCAATCTTCGACGCGCCAACTAACGATTCGGCCCACCTGACGACGACACCGAGTCTCTCGCTACGGAATACATCTTTGCCAATCCTGGTTCGCCCATTTCAACGGACAGCATCTCGGCTCGCTTCAGAGCCTCCGCGTCGTTGGGGTTCTTGAGAATACGTTGCATCAGATCGCCATGCTCCTTCTTGATCTCATCCGCAGCTTTCAACCGCTTGATGGCCAACTCGTAGTCCCCTTGCCGTCCCAATTTCAGGTATGCCCTCGAAAGCAAAAAATGCGCTCCCTGGTAATGAGGGGCCGTCATCAATAGCTCATTCAGAAAAATGATTGCTTCCTCCGAACGGCCACTGTCAATGTAGATTTGACTGGCAAACTGCAAGACTCGCCGCGCATGAGGCCCGGCCTTCAGGCCCTGCTCAACACAATTGTTGACAGCCTCGTCACCACTTCCGAGGTTCAGATGAGCTTCGCCGAGCATCGCCCACAGATCCCCCGAGGGATCGGGCACTTTCGAAATGAGTTCCACAACGCCCGAGTAATCACGGTTGAAAAGCAACGCTTGGGCTAAGTGACCGACGATATCTTCTTGATCCGAAATCCCACCCAGCCGCAGTGCCTCTTGAAAGTGATGGGCCGACTCGGAAAAGCGATCAACGCGATGGTACATTAACCCCATCAATCGATGCGGACGAAAATCGTCGGGAGCCAGTCGAATGGTTCGCTCCATCTCTCGGAAGAAACGATCGAACTGCATCTGATCGTAATAGATCACCCCCAGCCAAAGATGCACACCACTGTGTGAGGGATCCTCGCGGACGAGCGAAAGAAACTGTTCTTCCGCCTCACGCAAGGCACCAAGGGAGTAAAATGTCTCGCCCCGAACGTACCGCGCCTCTGGGCGTTCTCGCCAGGCGGGATCGAGACGCTTCAGCTTTTTGACAGCGTCCGCGGCTTGACCTTGGCGCGACAAAACCCCCGCTTCCAAAATCAGCCGTTGATCACGAAACGTCGGATCATGGAGGCTCGCAGCAATCACCTGCTCCGACACCGAGTCGTCCCATTTGAGACGTGCGGCCCAAGCCGACTCAAATGATGGCACCCTTGCGAGCCGAATCGTTTTGACGATTCCGAAAACCAGCACTCCTGACAGCAAACCCAAAATGACTAGAAGTGAAAACCGGCGAGTAGTCATTTTGGACCGAGAGCTGTCCGAAAAGTGGGAGGGCGAGATTCCCGCCAAGACACGAACGATGGAAAACATAGTTGGGCTGGAGCCTCGCCGTCCCAAAATCCAGCTTTTCGGATAGCCTCTCAAAGCCAGGGGCGATTCAGTGGTGGACTAGGGCTTAAGATCAAAATTGAACTCATTCTTGCTGCCAAGAACCACAGCCCGTTTGAAGCCAGACTCCTTGGGATTGGCATATTTCTTCGGAATCGCAGTTTTTGCTGCTAGGGATTTCTCCGCATTTTTTCGAAAACCAGCTCCACCATCCACATTCACTTTTCCAGATTGCATATCGTTTATGGAAATGCCCGACACGCCACCAGAATCTTTCGACATCTGAACGATGGACACCGAGTTCTCACCGACAATCGCACCATCATCAGTATTGAACGTCGTCAGTTTGTATTCGCCTTTGTCGTTAGTGATGCCCATCGAAGATCTCGGTGAATCTTGGACCTGAAAGATGATCTGGACCCCTTCCACAGGCTTCCCGTCCAGCGAAACAATTCCCTTGACCGGTGCAATTGTGGGATCACCCGAGCCGCCACATCCAAGCGAGCTTGTACAGACTACCAAGAGGCACAGACAGCCGAACCTCCAAGCTCGGTCAACATTGGTTCGCATCGAATTCACCTCTCACGATCTTGCAAACTACACAAAGAATAATTCACCAAGGCCTGCCAAAATGGATGCGCCTTGGTGAATCACGAGCGATCAAATACTCGGCCTAGAACTGAGGCACGGTTTTGCCATCACGGCGATCACCCAACCGTTGGTAGGTGTCGTAACTGATATTCGTTGAGAGGAACCGAACGGTCCCGTCACAGAACAGGTAGTGCGCCCCACCTTGGTGCTTTGACTTAAAACCTTGTGCCGTGTTGTGGTTGTCGTAATAGTTGCATTCTCCGAGTGGCCCAGAGAAATCGACCTTACAGGAATCGTAATTGATCGGGATCATCGTCGTGGCGGTTCGGGACGGACCAGGCGAACCCCAGCCAGCCAGGAACCACGAGGTACAACTCGGACGGACTTCACCCATCATGATGGTGCTTGACGTGCCATCCGAGATTTGACCCATCTTGGCGCCATATCCGCCAGTGCCGAAAACTCCCGAGACGCTGTTGGGATCATTGGAAAATGCCCACCACGCGATACCACCACTCGGCCACATACTCGCGTTTTTGAAATATCCTCCCGGATCCCCTTGCGCACCTGTAGCGGTCCCATCAAATGCCGTGCTATGCGGCATGCAGCCATTGCCCCAAAACATTTGCGCACCAGCGGAGGGCATGTAATTCGTGATACCAGCCTCGCCCCATACTCTCGTGTTTTGGTCGTATGTTGGGCAGATGAGAGTTGCCAGAGACGTCTTACTGATCTCGCTGATGTTCGGTACATTCGGTGTGACAACGCCAGGAACTCTCTTCCTGGGTACCGCCTGATAATCGTCACCTGGTGTCACCCAGTCGATTTGTTTGTAGAGGGCTGAATTTTCGGTATACGGCAGCAACATCACAAATACCGAACCTTTGTAGGAACCACCCGCACCGCCCACACCCTGCCAAGCGTGCCAGACGTCGGTGGACGAGTTAATCGGGAATTGTTTGTTGCTTTCCTCGTAATTATGCACCGCCAAACCGAGCTGCTTCAGGTTGTTCTTACACTGCGAGCGCCGTGCAGCTTCACGGGCCTGTTGCACGGCGGGCAAAAGTAACGCGATGAGGACCGCGATGATTGCAATCACGACAAGGAGTTCAATGAGCGTGAACCCTCGCCAACGGGACAAAATTTTTCGCTGACTGAACATGCGAACCTCCATTTTTTAAGAAATGTCAAAAAACATGAAAAGACTCGACGTACCCCGTACGTGATTCAATCGTACGAACCCGACTAGGCCTCGGCGAAATGCTGATGTGCGGAGGCGATTAAATCGGTTAAGGTTTCGATTTGCAACAAGGAAAAGAGAATTTGGATTTAGAAATTGCGGGAGCTGAAGTTTTTCCTTTTTCCTGAAGGGACCAATCTTTCAAGTGGTATCGGCCGTTGCTGGAGAAATCACCCTGAGATCCCGCTGGCGAAGCTAAGTGGACCCGCAGAGAAAAGTAGGCAGTGGGATAGGCTTCCAGCCTGTCATTTCGCGGAGAATCTGACAGACTGGAAGCCTATCCCACGATGCGGGTCCACTTAGTATTCAAGGCCAGATAAACTCAAACCAATTTTGGGTGAGGCTAGCGTGAGCTACCTTAAGTTTCGATTAAGAGTCGCACAAAGTTTTGGCACTGGACTGAATCATGAAAATCAGAAAGCCGCAGGCCAAGGGAGTTGGCTAACGTGGGAAGGGTGCTTCAACTCCAAATATCGGCCGACTGACTCCGGCTGCTAGCCAGCATTTCGTGAGAGGCTTTAGGATTGTTTTAGGATTGTCCGGATGGCAGAAGATGTGACGAAGGCTCAATTCTCGTGTGAATACTCGCTGGTGTGACTTCGCAGATGTGGATGTTCATGAACAACAGTCGGCTCCAGAATCTGATTCCACGTCTTGGCGCTGCCGGATGCAGTTTCGTTTGTCTCGGGGGGATTTTTGCCGGTTGCGGCGAGCGGTCGCCAGAGCTTGTGCAACGGGTTGCTCAGCCCCCAATGGTCGCCGCATCCAAGAATCCATCTGTCGAGCCAAAACCAGATCCGCACGGAGTGGTGTTTGAAGAGGTCGCCCAGAAGTTGAATTTGGCGTACATTTGGCCCAAGCAGCCGCGGCCCATGCGAACGAATGAAGCCTTCGGTTGTGGCTGTGCGGCGTTCGACTTTGATGACGATGGTTGGCAAGACATTCTGCTGGTTGCCGATCCCAATCCGGTGCTGTATCGCAATGTGGAAGGAGGGCAATTTGTCGATGTTACAGAGAAGATGGGCCTTAAGCAGTCAGGCACACGTGATTGGATCGGATGTGCAATCGGCGACTACGACGGCGATGGCTGGTTGGACATGTTGCTGACTGGACTGCATCGCCTGGCGTTATTTCGCAATCTGGGGGGACAGCGCTTTGAAGAGACCACCGTTCAGGCCGGATTGGATCCGCGCAATCACGATCATTGGGGATCTGGCGCGGGCTTCATGGACCTTGACGGAGATGGGTGGCTGGATTTGGTCATCCTGAATTATGTGGTCTTTGGTCCGAAATCGAAGCAGTACTGCGAGCTGCGCCCGGGGGTCAAATCGGGATGTCCGCCGAAAGAGTATCCGCCGGAGAAAGGGGAGATTTGGCACAACACAGGACACGGTGGATTCGAACTCGTTCCGCATGAGCAAGGGATGGAGTTGACGAATGGTCCTGGATTGGTGTTGGCATTCGCGGATCTCGACAACGACGGGCGAATGGATTTTTACATCGGGAATGACGGACAGAACGGCGAGTTGCTGCACAATTTGGGAGGGATGAAATTTGAGAATCGCGGGATTGCGTCAGGTGTGGCATTTGGCCGTGATTTGTCGGCCATGGCTGCGATGGGAGCGGATTGGGGGGACTACGACCGCGACGGGAAACTCGATTTGACGGTTTCCAATTTTGATCGGTATTCGTTCGCAGTGTTTCGGAATCAAGGGGATATGTTCTTTACCGACGTGGCGGGGCCGACCGGTGTCGAGCGGATCACGATGTCGCGGCTCGGATTTGGTTCGCACTGGATGGATTTCGACAATGACGGCTGGTTGGATTTGGCGTTTGTGAATGGGCATGTGTACGACAACGCCAGTGAGGTCGATCCGAACTCGACGTATCGCCAACCGACTTTGCTGTTGCGGAATGAACACGGAAAAAGATTTGTCGACCTAGTCCCCGTGTTGACTCCGGACGTGGGACGGCCGCTGGTGGGACGTGGTTCGGCCACGCTCGACTTTGATAACGATGGTCGGATGGACTTACTCGCCGTCGATTATGAAGGTCCGGTGATGTTGCTGCGAAATCGTTCGCAGACCGATCATCACTGGTTGAAGCTGAACCTGCGCGGAAACGCTCCCAACCGATTCGCCTATGGAGCCCGCGCGGTTGGCAAGGTGGGAAATCAAAGCTGGATCACCGAAATCTCGCCTGCTTCCAGCTACCTGTCGTCGAAAGACCTGCGGATTCATTGGGGGCTGGGACATTCCGAAAAGCTGGACTCACTGACGATCCGTTGGCCGTCGGGGCGCGAGCAAGTTTGGCACGATGTCGCCACCGATCAGATTCTCACCCTTGAAGAATCGGCCACAGAAGTCACTCGCTGAAGAGCCAGCACTCGCATTGCAAATCGGGAATCGTCAAAAACTCAACAAGTTGCCTGACGGGCAACTCGCAGGTGGTTCGACGGGGTCGAGAAACATGCGTTGCCAGAGTTCCAGACAGAGCAGTGCCCACAAGCGGTGAGAGTGGTCGTTTTTGGATTGGACGTGTTCGTCGAACAGGCGATGCACGGCGGATGGCTCGAAGAGGCCGCGTGAGAGCGTGCGCGAGTCGAACAGCACGTCGCGAAGGAACGGCTGCAACTCGCCGCGAAACCAATTGGCGAGCGGGACGCCGAAGCCCATTTTACTGCGGCGCTGAATCGAAGGCGGCAGCAAGTCGGCAAACGTGTCGAGCAGGATTTGTTTGCCTTGCTTGCCGCACAGCTTCAATTCGATCGGCATCCGCGCGGCGAGTTCCATGACCTCTTGATCGAGGAACGGGCTGCGGCATTCGAGGCTGAAGGCCATGCTGGCGATGTCCACTTTCGTCAGAATGTCGCACGGCAGGTAGGTCAACACGTCGGCGCAGGTCGTGCGCGTGATGAAGTCGCGACTGGGACATTCGGCATACGCTTGCATCAGAAAATCGCCGGCGTCGAACTCGCCGAGTTCTGCGGCGAACTCCGGTCGATACAGTTCGCGCCGCAGAGATTCCTCGAAGATGCCGATCCAGCGGAGATATCGTTTTTCGGGCGTCTCGCCGAGCGCGGCAAGAAACCGTTTGCCGCGCCGCAACAGCGAACGGTGTCCCGCTCCCGAAGGTAGACGTTGCCAGAGCTTCGACGTGATGAGCCGCCTGAGCGGCCCCGGCAATCGGTCGAACCTCGAAGCGAGCTTCACCGCCAAATACCGCGTGTAGCCGGCGAACAATTCGTCGCCACCGTCTCCCGACAGCGCAACCGTGACGTGTCGCCGAGTCATCTCCGAAAGGTACATCGTCGGGATCGCCGAGCTGTCGGCGAATGGTTCGTCGTAGTGCCAGATCAACTTCGGCAGGATTTCGAGCGCGTTGGGCGTGACGACCAGTTCGTGATGCTCGGTGCCGAGATGGTTGGCAGCCTCGCGTGCGTACGACCGCTCGTCAAATTCTTTGATCGGAAAGCCGATCGAGAATGTGTGAACTGGCCGATCGGATTGTTCCTGCATCAAGCCGGTGATGATCGTCGAGTCGATGCCGCCGGAGAGAAACGCTCCCAGCGGCACGTCGCTTCGCATTCGCAGCCGAACAGCTTCAGTCAGCGTGCGACGCAATTCGCGTTGCCAGTCGGCTGCCGTCGTGGGGCACGTTTTCAACGTGCCCGAATTGGGATCGGAATGAGCACGTTGAAAACGTGCTCCACTTTCGTACGGTGGTCGCCAATAGCGGCGAACCTCAAGGCGGCAGTTCTCGAACAGGGCGACGTGTGCCGGCGGGAGCTTGTGATAGCCCTCCAAGATGCAGTCGGGATACGGCACGTACTGGTAGCAGAGGTACGAGTCGATCGCTCGGCGGTTCAATCGACGCGGAGCATTGGGGACGAGCAGCAGCGATTTCAGTTCGCTGGCGAAGGTCAGTTGGCCGCGATCGAGCCGATAGAACAGCGGCTTCTTGCCGGGTCGGTCGCGAGCCAGCAGCAGCCGCTTGCGGCGGTCGTCCCAGATCGCGAAGGCAAACATGCCACGCAACCGCTGCACGCAGTCGGGGCCGAGGTCTTCGTAAAGATGGACGATGCACTCAGTGTCGGTGTTCGTGCGGAAGCGATGGCCGCGGGCTTCGAGGTCTGCTCGGAGTTCGCGGTAGTTGTAGATTTCGCCGTTGAAGACGATCCACACGGATTCGTCTTCGTTGGCGAGCGGCTGATGGCCGGTGCTCAGGTCGATGATCGAGAGGCGGCGGAAACCGAGGGCGGCCCCTCGCCCCTCGCCACTGAAATACGTCCCCGAATCGTCCGGGCCGCGGTGCGCGATGGCGGAAATCATCCGTTCGAGCGTCGCGGGCGAAAGCGGAGCAGCGTCGGCGGTCCAAGCTGCTCCGGCGATTCCGCACATGCTGAGTCCTCGCGATCCAAGTCCGATGTTCGTTGCGGAAGATAGCAATGAAAAGGTGCGTGACAAATCGGAATCGCGAGGGTAACGTCACGGCCACAAATCCAACGGCCCGTTCGCGGCCAAGTTCTCAGGCGATTCGCCTCATCTCAGAAAAGGTTCTCGTCATGAAAGAAATCACGCGCCCCAATTGGTTCCGTCACATCGAACAGGTGTTGCGGTCGAAGCATTATACGCGGATCGCCGAGGGATTGGCGGGAGCTCCCGTGGACGAAGCGTTGGTCGCGATCACGGCCGACCTGATGCACATTTGCCATCGCGCTGGCTTGTCGTGGGAGGACTTGGCGGCTCGCAGTCAGCGGCTGTGCGAGCGAGAAGAAACAGACCTGCGGCCGACGTCGCACGCGGCGTAGCGTCAGTGTTTTGGCACATCGCTGGCGGTCGGTTTCCGCCAGCGTCTGCCCGAGGCTGCGAGGAGTTGATCGGCTTTGGCTGGTCCCCAGGTGCCGGCGGCGTAGGGTTCGGGGCGCACCGATTGCGATTCCCAAAAATCGAGGACCGGCGTGACGAACTTCCACGCCTCTTCGAGTTCGTCGCTGCGAGTGAACAGCGTCGAGTCGCCACGCAGGACGTCCAGCAGCAGGCGTTCGTAGGCTTCCGGCAACTCGCCGCCGAAGGCTTCCTCGAACTGAAAATCCATCGTCACCGAATGAAGCTGGTACTGCATTCCCGGCCGTTTCGTGGAAACCGACATCAAGATCGCTTCGCTCGGTTGAATGCGAAAGACCAGCGAGTTGGATTGTGCGCCGACGAACTGGCACATGTCCCCAACGCATTCGACCGTTTGGAATAGGTGCATCGGCGGATGTTTGAATTGGATGGCAATCTCGGAGATGCGTTCGGGAAAGCGTTTGCCGGTGCGGAGGAAAAATGGGACTCCGCCCCAGCGCCAGTTGTCGATTTGTACTTGCATGGCGACGTAGCTCTCGCGGCGTGAGTCGGCCGCGATCCGTTCCTCGTTCAGGTAACCCGGCACCGGCTTGCCGCCGATTTCTGCGGCGGTGTATTGGCCTGGGATCGCCCACTCGCTGATCGCTGAGCCGTTGGTCGAGAGCGCTTGCAAGACTTTGAGTTTCTCGTCGCGAATGGCGTCCGCTTCAAAGCGGGCGGGTGGTTCCATCGCGATCAGGCAGAGCAATTGGAGGACGTGATTCTGCAAGACATCGCGCAGGGCACCGGCTTTGTCGTAGTAGCCGCCGCGTCCGGCTTCGATGCCTTGGGATTCGGCGACGGTGATCTGCACATGATCGACGTGATTGCGGTTCAGCAGCGGTTCGAAGATCGTGTTGCCGCAGCGGAACAGCAAGATATTCTGCACCGTTTCTTTGCCGAGGTAGTGGTCGATGCGGTAGATCTGATCCTCGCGCAGCAGCCTGCCGAGTGAATGGCTGAGCTCTCGCGACGAATTCAAATCGTGTCCGAATGGTTTTTCAAAGACGACTCGCAGGCGGCGGGGCGATTCGGCGGGCGGGATCATGTCGGCTCGGCCGAGCGCTTCGACCGAGGACAGAAACAGCTTGGGATCAGTGGCGAGATAGATGACTCGCGTGCCGGCGACTCCTTGTTGCCTCTCGATTTCCTCAACCGATTTGCGGAGCGGGCCGAAGTCGGCTCCTTCGTCCAGATTCGAGCAGACGTAGAATAATCGCCGCGAGAACGTCTCCCATTCTGCGTCGGTGATGCCGCCGCGAACGTGTTTGGACAGCGATTCTTTCATCTCGGCCCGGAACTCTTCGTGGCTCTTTTCGCGGCGTGCAACGCCGATGATGGGCACGTTGGCGGGCAGGTATTCTTTCCTCTGGAGCATGAAGACTGCCGGAATCAATTTTCGGGCGGTCAGGTCTCCGGACGCTCCGAAAATTAGGATCGAGGCGTCGTTGCTGGGCGGGCTGGCGATCGCAGAGGCTTGAAAGCGAAGCGGGACGACGGAAGCGGAGTCTTGGCTCGACATGGCGTATCCTTGCGAGCGAAACCGACCTGTGGCCGTCCAGGTGCGGGACGCGTTCGCTTTCCATTGGTTCGCCCCAGCAGTTCGCGGAACGGTCAATCCGGCACAAAACCGAGTCGGACCGATGGGTTGAATCTCAAGTGGTGCGGCATCATAATCCGCCCCTTCTTTCCAGAACACTGTCGCGAGAACTTGGCTCTCATAAGGTGCGATTGATGACGAGGATGAGCACAACGGATATCAAGAAACGCCGCAAGAAAAAGGCGCGGCTGAAAAAGAAACTCGTTTGCCGGTTCTGCCCGGACGGATGCGACAGCCCGCCGCGGCCGATCTACGTCGACTACAAAGACCTGAAGACGCTGCGTCTGATGGTCAGTCGGACGTCCACGATCATCGGACGTCGTCGCACAGGCAGTTGCGCGAAGTATCAGCGAGCCGTCAAGGAAGCGGTGCTGCGTGCTCGGTTCATGGCGTTGTTGCCGTACGTTCCGGAAGAGTAACCATCGCGAGGGCGTCGCCGTTCGCGTGATTGGCTGGTTCTGGTCTCTGGCCCGTGGGAAAGACGTGTTTGTCGTCTCGCCCACATTCTTTTTTGGTGAGCACTCATGTCTGCACTGCTGAATAACCCCAAGCGTGGAGCGGACGTTTTGGCCCCACGTCCGTTGATTGAAGTTCGCCAAGTCTTGGTCGAGTCGAATCCTTTCGGCCCGGAGCAAGTCAAACAACTCCGCGCAGCCGTCGTTGGCACTCAAGTCGGCGATGTGCGGCAAGTGCTGGCTGAGTTGCTCAACCAAGTGCTGGATGGCGACGCCTCCAAACGCAACCATCTCGCGCTCGGCATTGCCAGCTACTTGATGGCTCGGCACGTTCAGGCAGTCGAGTATCTCTCGAAAGTGAGCGGCGACGCGACGGGAGCGTTCTATTTGGCGCAGTCGCTGGTCTCGTTGGGCCGATTTGATGAGGCTGCTGGGAATTTTCAGCAGGCGGCAGACCTCGGCTGGGATGCCGTCGACTGCACGCTGCTGCGAGCCGGTGCGATTCGACAAGCCGGTCGGTTGGAAGAGGCCGAACAAATCATCCGCAGCACGGCGCGACAAGGAGCCACTCGCGCCGAGTACTCCTTTCAAATGGGTTGTATCCTGGCCGAACGCAGTGACACGTTTGGCGCGATCGAGTACTTCGAGCGGTCGGTGGACATGGACCCGCATCACACGGGAGCGTTGTTCCGTCTCGCGAATTTGAACAATCAACTTGGCAACGATGACGACGCGATCAAGCTGTTCGAGCGGTCGCTGTCCCGCCCGCCGTTCTTTTTGGGAGCTCTCATCAACCTGGGCCTGATGTACGAGGACCAGGAGATGTATCCGGCCGCCGCGTTCTGTTTTCGCCGCGCGCTGGAATTTGATCCGACCAACGAACGCGCCCGCTTGTATCTGAAGGATACCGAAGCTGCCGGCGACATGTTCTTCGATGAAGACACCGCCCGCCGTAATCGCGAGATGGAAGCGGTTCTGGTTGTACCGATCTCTGACTTCGAGCTGTCGGCCCGCAGTCGCAACTGCTTGGACCGAGCTGGCATTCATTCGTTGGGCGATCTGACCCGCGTGACCGAGGCGGAATTGCTTTCGAACAAGAACTTCGGCGAGACCTCGCTGAAAGAAGTTCGCGACGTGATGGCTGCCAGGGGGCTGACGATTGGTCAGTCGCTGGGTGCCGCGAAGCCGGCCGCCGTAACCTTCGTGCGGGAAGATTTGGCCCCGGAAGTTCGGGCGAAGATGGAGTTGACGGTCGCGGATCTCAATCTCACCGTGCGTTCGCGAAAGTGCCTCTCCCGATTGGGGATCACGACGTTGGGCGAGCTGGTCTCGAAATCCGCCGACGAATTGTTGACGGTTCGGAACTTCGGCGTGACGTCGCTGAACGAAATCCGTCAAAAGCTGACCGAGATGACGATGTCGCTCCGCAACGAATAGCTCGTCATGCCGTAGCCCGGACGCCTACGTCCGGGCGGTCGGACGTAGGCGTCCGACCTACGCCAGGATTCCCGTGACCACTTCGCCGGCGACGTCGGTGAGTCGGAAGTCGCGGCCGTTGGAGCGGTAGGTCAGTTTCTTGTGGTCCAGGCCGAGCAGGTGCAGGACCGTCGCGTGCAGGTCGTTGACATGCACCTTGTCGACGGCCGCTTTGAAACCAACGCCGTCGGTCTCGCCGTAGCTGGTGCCCCCTTTCACGCCGCCGCCCGCGAACCAATAGGTGAAGGCGTGCGGATTGTGGTCGCGGCCGGTGCCGCCCTTTTGCACGATCGGCAGCCGTCCGAACTCGCCGCCCCACACGACCAGCGTGTCGTTCAACAACCCGCGCTGAGCGAGATCATCCAGCAGCGCGGCGATCGGCTGATCGGTTTCCTGCGCGAAGCCAGTGTGATTCTGAGCGATGTTCGCGTGACCGTCCCAACTCCGCTCGTTCTCCATGCCGCCGGAATAAATCTGCACGAACCGAACGCCACGCTCGACCATTCGCCGAGCGATCAGGCATTGCTTGGCGAAGTGTTCGCATTTTTTGTTGTCGAGTCCGTACTGCTTTTGGATGTGTTCCGGCTCCGTTTCGATGGCGAGCGCCTCCGGTGCGGCGGATTGCATCCGATACGCCAGCTCGAAACTCTCGATTCGCGCGGCGAGTTCCAACTCTTCCGGCTTGGCCTTCAACTGCTGCCGGTTGAGCCGTGCGAGCAAATCAAGCTGCGCTCGCTGCTGCGGGTCGGTCATCTCGGCCGGGCGCTTGAGATTGTCGATCGGCTCACCTTGCGGCTTCAGCCACGTCCCTTGGAAGACGCTCGGCAGGAAGCCGGCTCCCCAATTCTGTGAGTAGCCTTTGGGCAGCCCGCGACCGAGCGGATCGGACATCACGACGAACGCGGGCAGGTTTTGGCTTTCGGAGCCTAGCCCGTAAGTCGCCCACGAACCGACGCACGGCCGGCCCATATTCGGTGAGCCGGTATTGATCATGAACAGGGCAGGGCTGTGATTGTTCGACTCGGTCCAGCATGAGTGGATGAACGCCATTTTGTCGACATGCTTCGACAGATTCGGAAAAATTTCGCTGACCCAGGTGCCGCTCTCGCCATGCTGAGCCCATTGAAACGGCGACTTCATCAGCGGCCCTACCTGAGCGGTGAAGAAGCCGGTGTTCTTGTCGAAGCCCTCCAGTTCTTTCCCATCGAGCTTGGCGAGCGTGGGGCGGTAGTTCCAGGTGTCGACTTGGCTCGGCCCGCCGTTCATGAACAGCCAGATCACCGATTTGGCTCGCGCCGTGAAATGCGGCTGCGCGGGGGCCAGCGGATTCAGTTTCCGATCCGACGCGGCTGCTGCGAAGGCTGAGGGAGCCAGCAAGCCTTCTTCGGACAGCAACGAAGCGAGTCCCAGGAGGCCGGCTCCACCGCCGCAGCGGGCGAGAAGTTGCCGACGATTGAGCCCCGCATCGGTTGTCAAACGAAGGTCTCGCATGTGGTTCCTTTCGATCATTTGTCCTGTTGTGGAATTCCCAACTGCTGGCAGATGCGTCGAGCCGTGAATTCGAGAATCTCTCGGTGACGCGGAACCGCCGTCTGCTGGCCATTTCCGGCATGTTCCCAAATCGAGTGCCCGCCACCCTCACGAACGAATTGGCAACCGTGTTTCAGCAAATGCTTCAACAAGTCCTTGCGTTTCATGTCGAGGCAGTCTCGGCGACCAACGTGACTCGTGACGAGGCATTCAACAAGAGATGAATCGGTTCCTCGAGGTCGGCCTCCGCATCTGTCGTATTCGGGTCGGGAGTTGGGAGAGCCTGTCCTCGAAGCCAGCACGTTTCGGCCATGTCCACCAAAGCACTGGAAAGAAGCCGACGCGCCTCATCGAGATCCCGTCCACAGGTGATCGCTCCAGGAAAATCCAAGACCTCCGCGTGGACTCCACCATCGACGAATTTGAACATGGCTTTGTAGGTCAACATGTTGGGCACCTCCCGCCCGTAGGCTATTCTCGACGAGCAGCCAGCAACAGCCTACAGAACTTCAAATTCCATTGGGTTGCTGTTGTCAGGATCGCCGTTGTAGTTGATCGTGATTTCCTCGCCGGGCTGGATGTCTTCGATGGCGCTGAAGATTTTTGTTCGCTGGGCGATGTCGTCGTAGCGAGCGTTCGGCGAGTACGAATGGTTGTAGATCGAGCCATAACCCAGCGCGAGGGCGACGGTGTTCTGGCCCCACTCGAAGCAATAGTGGTAGAGCGTCGTCGGTTGCCCGTCGATGTGGATGTCTTTGCCAGAGAAGACCAGCATTGGCACACGCTCAATGACGGCCCCGGCAGGAATGAATTTTCGAGCAAATACGCCGCGGCCTCGTCCTTGAGAGCGGCGGACTTCGATGAGTTCAGAAGGTTGGAGTGGCATTCGATTCCGAAAAGATGATTCACAGAGCCGTCGAGCGGCAGTGCGGAAGGTTGTTGAAAACATGACATGGGAAACAAAACAGCCCGACTGCTGAGAGCAGCCGGGCTGCGGAGAAGACCTCTTCGCAAACGTTAATCCGACTCAGCCGAGACGGGCATCGGCTTCTCAACTTTGCTCTTCGTGCCGGGCTTGATGCAGAAGAGTTGGTTGCGGTTGGCGATGAACAGCGTGTTGTTGGCGACCACCGGAGTCGTGTAGACCGCCGTGGACATGTTGATCGGCCCCGCATCGCCATTGGGCTCTTTGCTGAGAATTTTCATTTCCTTGGACAGCTCGAAGATGGTGATGTCGCCATCTTCATCGCCGATGTAGACGTGGTTCTCAACGATCAGCGGTGAGGCCCACGAGGCGGCCAGCATGTCGTAGGTCCAATGTGCCTTGCCGGTATTCAGGTCCAGACAATGGAACAGTCCGCTGAAGTCGGCGACGAACAGCAGGTCGTCCTTGATGGCGACAGTTCCGCAGGTGCGGTGCATCGTGGACTCGAACTTCTTCGGCGGGTCGTTGCCCATGTAGTGCCAGACGACGGCCGAATTTTCATTTGGCTTTTCGACATCACCCTTGTCCGCTTCGAGGGCCTTGATCCGCTTGTGTGGGATCGGCGTCTTGCCGCCGTCGTGTTCCGGGTTGAAGACTTGAGTCGGGCTGACGTCGCCTCGCTTGGTCGGGTCGATGCACCACAAGTGGCCGACTCCTTCGCCGTGTTCGGGGTCTTCGCCGACGGCGATGTAGACCCGACCGTCATACACGACCGGAGTGGCGATCAGGTGATTGCGAGTCGAACGGCCGGTGAGGTTGTAGTGTGCATCCTTGGGATTGCAGTCGAACTTCCACAACAATTTCGACTTGCCGTTCTCACCCTTGGGATCGAACGAGTACAGCCAGCCGTCGCCACCGGCGAAGAGCACTTGCGCTTGGCCGCCGAGCACTCCATAGCCGGGGGAACTCCACTGGCCATGCAGCACGTTCTCGCCGGGCGAGCCATCGGTCCACAGGACTTCGCCGGTGTTCATGTTGAGAGCGACGAAGCTGGGAGCATTCGGTTGCGGAAGACTGATGTGACCTTCATCGACGCCATTGGCGGTGTTCACGAAGAGCGTGTCACCAGCGAACGTCACGCTGCACGAGCACATGTTGTGCTGCGAGACGCCGAGCTTGGCCATCATGTCCAGTTTCCAGATGACGTCCGCTTCATGCTGCTCGTCCCAGACGACGTCCGGCTTGTCTGGCTTTTCGGCGGTGAAGGGGCCGTCGTTCTCGCCATCGCGGAAACCTTCGGCGTCGAGGCAGATCACCTCGCCACGGCTGGACACGAACCAGACTCGATCGCCGACGATCATCGGGGCCGAGCAAATGCCTTGATTCGGCCAGTCGTGCACACGACCGGTCGGCAGCTTCTCACTGGAATGTTGCCAGAGGAACTCGCCCGTCTCTTCGTCGACGCAAATCAGACAACCGAGATCGATCTTGCTCGGATATCGCTTCATGTAGCCGGAGCCGTTGTTAGTCCCGACGTAAACCTTGCCATTCGCGACGATCGGATTGCCGTAGGTCTCGGAGCCGAGCTTGGCCGACCATTTGATGTTTGTGCCATTTTCGACATCCCACTCGGTGGCGATTCCCTTGCCGTCGGAGACGTTGTTGCGGAAATGGCTACCGCCCCACTGCGGCCAATCGCCCGGCTTGACCTTCATCGACTTGATGACCTTCAGAGTCTCGGCCGATGGATCAAACTTGCCGTCGGACTTTGCCGCAGCGGCCACCGCGACTTCGTTGTCACCGGCCTTCGGTTGTTCTGTTTTGGCAGAGCCGTCGTCCTTGGGCTTGTCATCGGCCTTCGGTTGTTCGGCCTCGTCCTTCTTGGCTTCCGGCTCGGAGTTGCCGGCGGGAGCCTCGGCCGCATCAGAGCTTTCGCCAAGGTTGATGGTCGGAGGAGGTGCTGGCGGAGGAGATTCGCTGCAACCGATGAGCAATGCGCCGAGGAAGGCGGACGCGGTGAGATTCCAAATCAATTTCATGGTCAATCCTTTTTCGTGCGGCAGGTTTTCAACCTGCCCGTTCACAGATCCGGGCAGGTTGAAAACCTGCCCCACGAGAGTCATTTGTTCGGCTGCACCGCAATGTTGTCGATGAAGATTTCCGCATCGCT
>CAMDPK010000037.1 GCA_945904015.1 Candidatus Kuenenia stuttgartensis
GCCGTCGCATTCCTCCTACGCACATCCGGTGAAGCTTCTCGGTTCTCGAAACCAGCGCTTCCCGTGTGCGCCAAGGCGAACACAACTCGTCTACAATTCCTCAAATCACCGCCACGAACTACTCAAGAAAAGCGATGACGGCTACGTTCCTGCGGTCGCTACTTGGTGCCCTTGAACGCACCCTGCTTGCGGACCAATTCGAGTGGTGACAGTTTTTTACCATCGGTCACCGTGGGTGCCGCCGGCTTCGGCACTTCGGCTGCCGGGGCAGACTCAGCAGCCGCAGGAGCGGCCGACACTTGAGGTGCCTCCCCCGATTTTGCGGCTTGCTGCTGGCGAATCATTTCAATCGGCGACAATTTCTTGCCTTCACCACTGGCCGCTGGAACTGGCGCGGCCGCCGGTTTGCTCGTCGCTCCACTCGCCTTGGCCGCACTCTGCTGACGAACCAAATCCAATGGGCTGAGCTTCGCTCCACCAGTCGCAGGCGCGGCTGCCGCTGCCGGCTTCACACCGGCCGCACCTTGTTTGCGGATCAAGTCCAGTGGACTGGCCTTCTTTTCGGTCGCGGTCGCTGCGGGCTTCGCGGCCGGAGCGGACTTCGCGACTGGCGATTCTTTCGCCGGCTTCTCCTCGGCCTTCTTCTTCGGGGCTGGAGCATCGACCACCGTCAAGAACGCGGGATCAATGTCGTACCAGGCGATGTCCGCTGGGCCGTCGAATAACACGAGTGCTCGGCAACTCATGTTGACCGTCTTCACGACGCCGGTCAGCCCGTCGAAGCGGCGGAGTTCCGCCACTCCCGGTTTCACGACGACGTACTTGTCGGTGTACTGCTTCTTCAGCAACTCGGCTTGTTCAAATCGAGCAGACATGGCGTGGCAGCGTTCTCTTTGAAGGCGATTGGAAAACCGAAGGGGCAGATATTACTGAGGCACTCGGCGGATGAAAACCAATCGCAACTCACGGCTTTTGCTTCTCGGCCAGCCGCTCGAGGTGCAGCCGACCGACGTGCCACATGTAATTCGGGCCGTAGCTGGCGGAGCGACCCCAGCGGTTGGCAGTCGCGGCCCGGAAGTGCGGTAGCGCCTCCTTCGGTCGCTTGAACGCATCGTGCCACAAGCCGAGATACAGCTCGATGTAAAACAATCGCTGTTCGCGGATGTTCTCCGGCAGCTTCGCATCGACCGACTTCAGTAGCTCGTCCGGCGTGAGTTCTGCCTCGAACAGCCGATAAATCGTCGGCATCGGTTCGCGGTCGTCCTTTTTGTATTTGAGCAGTCCGGCTCGCGCTTTTTCGGTGCCCAGCGTCGGAGCTTGCGCGATGTATCTCCACAAGCCGGCTTCGCGATCGACATCATCGGTGACGAAAAACTTGTCGAACTGCGTGGCCGATTTCTGCGGCTGTTCGGCGTAGAAGTACGCGATGCCGAGCCGCCAGTGCGAGGCGTCGAGCGTCGGGTCCAGCTCGCTCATGCGTTCGTAGTCGCGGACCGACTTGGCAAACTCACCACGAAAGAAGAGCACATCGCCTCGCTTGGAGAGCAACGGCACGCTGTCAGGCGTGGCCTCGAGCTTCTTCGACACGTCGGCCAGCTCGTCGTCCCACTGCTTGCGCAACTTGGCTCGGTCATCAGCAGTGAGCGGATGCTGGCGCGGATCACCGCTTTCGACTTTCGGCTCATCCGCAGTCACCGGCGGCGTGTGTGCGATCGGACCAAGGGCACCCAACAGAACGATCATGGTTCGCACCCAAAAACCGGTCCTGAGTGAAGTCATTCGTTTTTCTCCCTGAGAGGCAAAGAGTCAGATTGCAATCTGCATCGCGGCAACTGGTTTGCGATCCGGCTGAAGTTCGTGAGAGTGTTTTGGCTCAATGAATAACAGCCCCCAAGCGATGAGCACTCCGGTCAGCAGCGCCAGCGACAATTGCAGTCGATCGTGATGATGAAATTGGATTTCTGGCAACAAGTCGCCGAGCGAGATGCAGAGAAAGACTCCCGCCGAGATCGCCAGCGCGGCTCCGAGGAACGTGCCATTCGCCGACAGCGCTTCTTCCACGGCGAAGAACAGGATCACTCCGATCGGACACATCGCCGCGAAGGCCATGTTCGCCGCCATCCTCGACTTTCGCGACCAACCGGACGAGGCCATCAGCGTCGTGATCGACATGGCATCCAGCGGCTTGTGCAGCAAGATCGCCAGAAATATCGCGACGCCCACAAACCAAGTTGTCCCGCCGAGCGACATTTCGCTTTGCACGCTCGCGGCCAATGCCATGCCGTCGATCAACGTGTGAACCGCTAACCCGAAGCCGATGCCCGCCCAACTCAACTTGTGCGCCACAGGCGGTTCATGTCCGTGGCCAGCGGGGCTGTGCGCCGCATCGTGGTCGTGATGATGATCGTGGACGAGACAGCCGGAATGCTGACTCTCGGCGTTGCTGCCGGGAGCTTGTGCGTCGTCCGGTTCGAGTGATGCGTGTTGGTGAAAGTGAAACGCTCGGATTAGGAAGAACATCCCCAGCAGTCCGACCATCAACCAGCCGGCCGCTGCATGAATGGAGTTCAACTTCTCGGTCGCGTGCGGCAGCAAGTGAAAGACACCAACTCCCAGCATCAGCCCGGCCACGAGGCTCATCAGCAGATGCAACTGCCGGTGCGTGAACCGCATCATCGCCGGAGCAAGTCCTCCGGCCATCGATGCTGCCATGATGAGCACGGAATAGAACGCCAACTGAAATACCAGAGCCATCGTCGTCTCGCACGTCCCGCAAAAAGGGCGCATCTTCCGGGGCGACACGCTCGATTTCCAGCGACCTCACGAATTTGCCGGCGATCAGCCTTTCTAGGCTGACCCGATAGGGAATCGGCGTCGTTTTGATGCGTTCGAGTCAGGCTGGGAAGCCTGACCTACGAGGAGACCCGCTCAACGATCACTGGCAGATCACTTCCTCGATGATGTCGTAGGTGGTGACCGGAACTTGTTCCGTGACCCTTCTCGCGACCATCTTTGTCACGGGAACTTGAATCTCCTGGGTGACGACGTGCGGTACTCGTTCCGTGTAAGTTTCTGACGATTGGCGAGGCACTGTTTTCATCTCGGTCACATCGTGCGCATGAGTTTGGGTTTTCCGCACATGGACAATCTCGGGAACGGTGCGAGTGCGAGTTTCGGTGCGAAATTCGGTCTGCTGAACCAAACGAGTCGTCGTGGCTGGCCGAGCGACGGCCACGTCGTATTCGTAGGTTTGCTCGACGATCTGACGCACTGTCACCGGGACGGCGACTTGCTTCTCGCAACCGCCGACCACCGTGGACGCCACTTTCACTCCACCACGATCAGAGGCCATTCCTCTTCGGACAACTTCACCGCCCGTCACCACAGTCTGCAACTCGGTGCCAGGGACGTAGCGAGCGATTCGCCGAGTCCCCACGCGAGTTTCCATCTGGACATTTTGAACGGTGACGTTCTGCCGAACGGTTCGGACGACTGGCACCTGCACGTCGTATTCTTCGGTGCGGTGCCGAGTCTCCGGAACCAAAACGGTTTGCTCGCTGGTGACCCGTCTGGTTTCGGGGACTTGATCGTAGACAGTGACGGCCCGTTCGCGGACTTGATCGTGGTACTCGACCGACTGCGTCTGCCGAGTCTCCAGGACGGTGGTCGGAACCATGATGGTTTTCGTCACGGTTTGATACGTTGTGCGCGGCACGGTGCGTCGCACGGTTTGCAGCCGAGGGACTGCGACGACCGGAACCTCGCACTGCACTTGAACCGGAACAGCTCGATGACAATTTTCGACAGGTGCGGAATCTTGTACGAAGAAGCTGGGGAATCCGTACTCGTCCGAATAGGCAGTCGTGCCGAGGGCCAAACTGGGAATCAAGGCGAGTGCAATCAGGCGTTTCATGACAATCTCCTGCTCTTGGAAGTCAAACAAGTTGGGGCAGCAAATCAGGGGTGACGGCTTTGCGATATCGACGCAGTCTTCGCAATCTACCTAACTTTACAACAACAACAGAGTGACCAAGGCGATGGAAAAAGTCCAGTATTCTCCTGAAAAACTCACAACTCTTGTTCGCGAGCTTTTTCAGGCCGCAGGTGTCGGGGAGTCTGAAGCCAACGAAGTCGCGACGAGTTTGGTTGAGTCCAACCTTCGTGGCCATGAATCTCACGGCGTGCTCCGTGTGAGAGATTACCTCGACGGTTTGCAAACCGGTGAGCTGTGCGGCGGGGTCGAGTGGCAGGTACTGACCGAAACTCCTGCCGTCCTGGTGGCTGATGGCCGACGCGGTTTCGGACAGGTATTGGCTCGCAGATTGGTGATTGCCCTGGCGGAGAAGTGCCGTCCGCTGGGCATCGCGTGTGGCACTTTGAAAAACTGTGGCCACGTCGGTCGGCTGGCGGAATGGGTAGAGCTGGCGGCTCGACTCGGCTTCGCGGCCATGATGACCGTGAATGACAACGGCGTGCTGAAATGTGTCGCTCCTCCCGGAGGACTCGCGGCTCGGATCAGCACGAACCCACTTGGCCTCGCGGTGCCGACGAGTGGCGAACCACTGGTGCTCGACCTTTCGACGAGCGTCGTGGCGAATGGCAAAGTCAAAGCCAAGCTACTGGCGGGTGAGCCGTGTCCCTCCGGCTGGCTGCAAGACGCGAAGGGAAATCCAACGACCGACCCAGCCGACCGGTTCAGCGAGAATCCCGGCACGCTGCTGCCGTTGGGAGGCGACGCTCACGGCTACAAAGGCTTCGGCTTGGGACTGCTGTTGGACGTGTTGGTGGGAGGACTGTCGGGAGGTTGGTGCCCCCCGGCCGATCCTTCCGAGACTGGAACCAACAACGTGCTGATGGTCCTGTGGGACTCCGCGCGATTCGCGGGCACGCCACATTTCCTCGGTGAGGCAGACAAGCTGATCGAGTACGTTCGCTCGACGCCCCGCAAGCCGGGAGTCGATCAGATCACGCTGCCCGGCGATCGCAGCGAGGCGATTCGTCGTGAACGACTCGCGAGTGGAATTCCGCTCGACGCCGGAACGTGGACGATGTTGTGCGACGCGGCGAAGGAGTTGAACGTGGGGCAGGTTTGCAACCTGCCCTAATTGCCGGGCAGGTTGCAAACCTACCCCACGAGACGAGGTCACTCGATGTCATACCACGCCACGATCCGCAACGAGTCGTTCACCTTCGTCGACCTGCGCGAGTTGCTCGCGAAGGCGAACGAAGAAAAGTCCGGCGATCATCTGGCCGGGTTGGCGGCTTCGAGCGCTCGGGAACGTGTCGCGGCGAAATGGGCGCTTGCTGATGTGACGCTCGGCGAGATCGTCGCCAATCCGCTGATCAATCCGGATCACGACGACGTCTCGCGGATGATCCTCGAAACGCAGGACCGAACGGCCTTCGACGAGATCCGTTCGCTGACTGCCGGTGAGTTTCGTGAGTTCCTGCTGTCCGAGCGTGCCGAGGAAGCGACGTTGCGACGGCTGAGTTGGGCAATCACTCCAGAAATTGCGGCGGCCGTCGCGAAGTTGATGAGCAATCAAGACCTGGTGCTCGCCGCCGCGAAGATTCGCAATGTGACGCGCTGCCGCAACACGCTGGGCGAACGCGGCGTGTTGGCGATTCGGGTGCAGCCGAATCATCCCAGCGACGACCTGCGCGGGATTGTGCTTTCCGCTTTGGACGGTTTGTTGTTCGGCTGCGGTGACGCGGTGATCGGCGTCAATCCGGCCGCCGAATCGGTTGAAAGTGTCGCGGCCATCGAGCACACGTTGCAGCGGTTGATCGAAGTGCTCGGCGTACCGACGCAGTCCTGTTGTCTCGCGCACATCAGCACACAGTTGTCGGCGCTGGAGCGTGGTGCTCCGATTGATCTTCTGTTTCAGTCGATCGCGGGGACACAGACCGCGAATGAGTCGTTCGGCGTATCGTTGTCGTTGCTGCGCGAGGGACAAGAGCGAGTGCTGGAACATCACGCCTCGCGCGGGATTGGAGAAAACGGTATTACGGCTGTCGGCGGTCGGCCATCGGCGGTCGGCCGGCACAACGTCATGTATTTCGAGACGGGACAGGGGAGCGCTCTCTCGGCGGAAGCTCATCACGGAGTCGATCAACTGACTCTGGAGGCGCGGGCCTACGGAGTCGCTCGTGTGTTCGAGCCATTTTTGGTCAACAGCGTGGTCGGATTCATCGGCCCGGAGTACCTGGCCAACGAGCGGCAGATCATCCGAGCGGGACTCGAAGATCACTTCATGGGCAAGCTGCTGGGGCTGCCGATGGGCTGTGATGTGTGCTACACGAATCATGCGGACGCGGATCAGAACTCGGCGGACAACCTGCTGATGCTGCTGACGGCGGCGGGCTGCAACTATTTCATGGGTGTCCCTTGCTCGGACGACGTGATGCTGAACTACCAATCGACCAGCTATCACGACGCGGCGGCGATGCGCCGGCTGTTCGGCCTGCGACCGGCTCCGGAGTTTGCAGCCTGGCTGCAATCGACCGGCGTGTTCGATGGTTCGCAGTTGGCAATCGCAGGCGACGAGCCGCGACAACGATTGATTGCACAGTTGGATCGCGTGCTGCAAAGGTGACTCAACGATCCTCGTGACGCTCGCGAGCCAACTGCCGCGCGATGTACGAGCCGGCGTTTTGGTCGCCGCAGTCGCAGGGGATCAGCCCTTTTTCGAGCCGCTCGTGCCATTCACCCGATTTGCATTTTCGCTTCGCGACTGCCCTGATGGCCGCCACGATCTTGTCGAAGTCTTTGACGTTCTTTTCGCCGAGTTCCTCGGCGATCGCCTTGCCGTAGTGGTTCAGGTGTTTCTTGTCGTCTCCGGGAGAATGGCAGACCGCACAACTGGCTTTGTTGGTCTTCAACACGTCCTTGTACACGAAGTCAAACGCCTTCTTGTAAATTGGCCGGGCTTCGCTCGGACGTTCAGAGGTGAGAAAGAATGCGATGGCCAGTGAACCGGCAAGACACAACGGTCGAACTACGAATCGTGTCGGCATGGTTGGCTCCTTCGAACGAGAAACTTGGAACCAGGAAGACGGCGGCAATTTACCCCAGCCGTTCGGCAATCAAAAGCGGAGACTCGGTCGGGTCGTCGCCGATCGTGATCGCGGCTAGCAGGCGCGAGGCGACTTCATCGAACTTGGCCTGCGGGGCGAAGACTCGGACGAGCGGTTGGCCGAGTGCAACCTCATCGCCGATGCGGACGAGCATTTCGAGGCCGACGCTGTGGTCGATCTGGTCGGTGAGCTGACGTCGGCCTCCGCCGAGGTCGATGATGATCCAACCGAGCGTTTCCGTGTCGATGGATTCGACGACCCCGGAGCGCTCGCCGCACAAGTCATGAGCCGGCGCAATCGGACGCGGTGTGTCGAGTCGCCCGCCTTGGGCAGTGACCATGCGCTCGAAGCGTTCGAGAGCGCGGCCTGAGTCGAGCTCGCGGAGCAGTCGTGCTCGCGCTGCGGTGCGAGTGTCGGCGACTTTCGCGCTGACCAAAACATCTTCGGCCAGTTCCAGCACGAGTTCGCGCAGATCGCTCGGCCCACCGCCGCGCAGGCAGTCGAGGGACTCAGTGATCTCAACCGCGTTGCCGGCCATGCGGCCGAGCGGTTGATTCATGTCGGTCAAGAAGGCGGTCGTCGCGACGCCCATCCGTTTTCCGACAGCGACCATGCCGGCGGCCAGTTCACGCGCGATCGTTCGCGATTTCATGAACGCTCCGCGGCCGAACTTCACGTCGAGCACCAGCGCGTTCAAACCTTCGGCCAGTTTCTTGCTCATGATGCTGGCGGTGATCAGCGGCACGGACGGAACTGTCGCGGTCACGTCGCGCAGGGCGTAAAGCTGCTGGTCGGCGGGAACCAGTTCCGGAGTTGTACCGGTGATGACGCAGCCGATCTGCTCGGTCAGCCGTTGAATTTCTTCCAGCGACAGATCCGTCCGGAAGCCGGCGATGGACTCCAGTTTGTCGAGCGTGCCGCCGGTCGGGCCGAGTCCTCGGCCGGAGAGCATCGGCACGCAGACATCGCAGCACGCGAGCAGCGGCGCGAGCGGCAACGAGACTTTGTCGCCGATGCCGCCAGTCGAATGCTTGTCGACGCGCGGCAAACAAGTCTCCGGCCAAGTCAGCGTCACGCCGGAGCGCAACATGCTGTCGGTGAGTGCGGCGGTTTCGGCATCGGTCAATCCACGTAGAAACATCGCGATCAGCAGCGCGGCCATCTGGTAGTCGGGGATGCGACCATGCACATGCCCGTCGATCAGAAACGCAATCTCCTCGGCCGTCAGTTCGCCGGCGTCTCGTTTCTTCGCGATGAGTTGTGTGGGATTCATGGCAGGGGCGTGGGGCGAGGAGCGAGGGGCGAGTTGGAAGAGCACTCCGTCAGGAGCCTCGTGACAAGACGACGGAGATTCGGCTCGGCGTTGCCGGCGGCGTTGATGACTTCTTCGCTGGTGGTTTGCTGGGCATCGTCGGGGCGAAAGATGTTTGTGACCATCGAGAACGCGATGACCGGCAAGCCGAGTTCTCCGGCGGCCAGCACTTCGGGGACGGTGGACATCCCCACGACGTCGCCGAGAGTTCGCAGCCAACGGTACTCGGCACGAGTTTCATAGTTTGGACCGAGCATCGCGATGTAGGTGCCGCGTCGCAACGGGATGTGTTGTTCGGACGCGATGCGCTCAGCGAGTGACATCAGACGAGGATCGTAGAACAGTTCGTGGGGCAGGTTTTCAACCTGCCCGTCCGAACTTGGCAGGTTGAAAACCTGCCCCACGCGGGAACCCATCAGGTTGATGTGGTCGTCGATCAACAGGATGTCGCCGGAACGGAGCGTCGGATTCAGCCCGCCGCTGGCATTCGACAAAATCAAGAACGACACGCCAAGCTCGGCGAAGACTCGGATCGGAAACGTGATCTGCGAAAACGAGTAGCCTTCGTAGGCGTGAAAACGGCCGTCCATCGCGAGGATCGGGACATCGGCCAATCGTCCGGCGAGCAGTCGTCCGCGATGACCGTCGGCCGTTGAGCGGGCGAAGTGTGGCAGGTCTCGGTAGTTCCATTCGGCTTCAATCACGATGTGTTCGGCGAGCGATCCCAGTCCCGTGCCGAGGACGATCGCCGCGTGCGGATGCTCCCTCCAACCCGCGCGAATGACGGCGGCGGTTTCCGCAACGGCAGCAGCCAGTTGGTCGGCAGAGAGATTCATCGCGAGCGTTTCCTCAGCGTCGGCCATTGCGGTCGCGCCATTGCTGTTCCATCTGGCCGAGCTGCGATTCGATTTGCCGCTGCTCGTCAAGCGAGAGTGATTCGCCGCCGAAACGGACTCGATAAAATTGCGCAACGACGTCTGCGGGAAGACTCGCCGAGTTGTCCGCCGCGAGCCGCTGAGACCACTCCGATTGCGAGGCGATCAGGAACTCGCGCGCGGTCTGAGCCGGAAGAGGTTCGAGGCCGGCAGTTCGCAGCAGCCGCAAAAAGCGTTCGTAGAATTCGACGCGCAGCCGCTGCTCGGCCGACTCGCCGCGCAGTCGTCGCAGCAGTCCCGACCACCAGCGCGACCAACGTGACCGCCAGCCATCGCCGTTATTCGGCGAGTTCTCGCTGGGAAGCAACCAACTCAGAAAGTTCAACAAGCCGACGAACCACGGTGGCCGCGTCCCGGTTTTCAGTTTCGATCGCGCCGCAAACAGCAGCATCCACAAGAGGACACTGATCGCCAACGCGAACATCGCAACGGCGACAAGCTGACGTCGCCGCCGCGACGAGCCACCTTCCCCCGCCTCGCCATTCAGAAGATTCTCGACGTTTGCTTGGAGATCCTTCCAAACCGTCGTGCCCAATTCCTTGAGTGGCGTGTAGAGATTGCTGCTCTGGTCGTTGAACGACAGGCCGACAATCTGGTGTGACCAAATACTGGAGAACATGTCCGCCAGATTGCCGAGCAGGCTCATTTTCGGAGCGAGCGATTTGACGCTGTCGGATCGACCAGCGGGAGTCGCATCGAGAACACGCCAGCGGCCGTTGAGCCAGGCTTCCACCCAAACGTGCGCGTGCCGGCCCTGCACCACGAAGTACCCCGAACTCTGGTTGAGATCGCCACCCTTGAAACCGCTGACCAGCCGAGTGGGAATACCGACCGCTCGCAGCATCAAACCCAGCGCCGAACCGAAATACTCGCAATGACCTTGCTTGCGGTTGAAAAGGAAGTCCTCGACGGCGTCGATCGACGGATCGTCCACAGACATGTCCAGCGTGTAGCCGTACTCGCCCGAATCGCGCAGGTGGTGCAGGATGCGACGCGCCATCTCCGTTGGGTTTGAATTCGGAGCGTCGGGCGGTTCGGCAATCTGTCGCGCCAAGTTTCTCAACCGCTCCAGGCCAGCAGGCAGTGCACGGTAGTATTCGATTTCATTGGGGAAAATCAAATTGCCGTGAGTGCCTCGTGGAAACGGCACATCGGCTTCGGGAAACGGCTTCTCCGAATAAATCTTGTACTGCAATCGTTCGCGGCCAGTGATGCTGTCGTCACGGTACAAGACCGCTGTCAACCTCCGTTCGGTGAGGTGCGGCAATCGATGTTCCAGAACTCCCGCCAGATGTTGTGGCATCGCGAACAAGATTCCCGAATCCATCGGCTCCATCCGAAACTCTTGGCGAATGCAATCGTCGATCGGAGTTGGCAACACATTCCTCGGCCCGTCATTTCGTCCTGTCGAGCCGCCGCGCCACTTTCCATTTTCATATTCGCCCATCACCGAACCACGAAAGATGGGTTCATCGAACCCCTGCCGTGCGGCATGCGCGACGATGTCGATCGATTGATTGGTGTTCTGATCGAACAACCGCACCTCCAGCACGGTGTTTGTTCCTTCCAGGATTTGGCCGATGTCGCCGAGTTGCACTTCCTCGGCGAATCCGCTCTGTAAAGCTCGCAACGGCTGATCGGGAGCTTCGCCAAACGCGGAAAAATTGCCGACCCAAATCCGTGGCGTGAACGCAAAAAACAACATTCCGACCAACGCGGAAAGCATCACGTTCGCCAACACTCCTGATACGAATGGCCCACTCATCCAATTTCGTTGAGGATCAATTTGCACCGTGCTGATCGGCCGGCTGCGCTGGTTCCAGTGGAAAATGTCTGCCGTTTCCGAACGGACCACTTCGTCGCGAGCCTCGCCCTCCTGTTGCGTCGCAAACAGCACCGCATCCTCTTGGGAGTATCGCTGTCGTGCGCGGCTGACTGTGAAAATCGTCAACGTCCAAATGGAAGTAAACAGGAAGAGGACGCACATCAGACCAAAGCCGCCTTCCGAAGTGAGCACGGCTCCAATCGCGACCTGCAGCACCGACAGCAAACACAAGCTCCAATGCGTCCGAGACGTCTTGGCCATGAACAGCGCGATCCACGTCAAGTAGACCAACAAGTGCGCCAGCGACAGTAGCCGAGCTTCGATCAGGCCGCTGCTCAACTCCCAGCCCGCCAGACCAAACGACACAAGCCCCAGGACGTTGGCCCAACGGACTCGCAGATAAAACAGCTTCCAGCGATCGGTCAGAAACAACGCCAACAATGCCATCGGAATCGTGAAGGCATCGGGGAAGGCCGCCCCTTCGGCGAACGCCAGCATGCCGCTCGCCAACATGACCAATCCGTACAAACTGACTTGCAGAGCTGTCGTCATGTCAGCCCCCCCAACACAAAGTACGGCGACAAGTCGCGGACTTCGGCCGACAGACACAACAATTCGACCGGTTCGGCAACGTCGCGCGTGCGCGTCAGCAATTCACTGCGCGGCCGAGACGACACGACGACCACTCGCGAGCTTCCCGATATCCGCTGCATCGCCTCATCGATCACTGGCCGAACATCCGCCGTCGGCGAAGCGGACGCCAATGCCAATTGATCCAGAGCTTGTTCCAGACTGGAGAGCTGATCCCAAGCCAACGTCTGCGAGCCAACCACGATCATTCGCAGCCGCGCGTCACGCGATTGCCGCAGGTTCTCGTTCAAGACCGTGGCCGCGAAGCTGATCGCCAGTTCGACGCGGTCCATATCCGATGTGTTGGGATGCTCGGGTTGCCACAACTCCACCAGCAACACCAGGTCTCGGTCGCGCGTTTGCTGAAACTCGCGGACCATCAGTTCGCCGCGCCGAGCGGTCGTGCGCCAGTGAATCGCTTTCGGATTGTCACCGAGACGATATTCACGAATGCGATGGAATTCGTCGTCGAACAATCCCGCTCGCATCCGCCGCCGCTCCACCACCTCAGTGGCAATCCAAAGATCACTCCGCCAGCGTGAAGTCATGCGGCCGACTCGCGGATGCACGATCAGTTTGGCGAATTCATTGAAGAGTAATCCGCGTTCGACCAGCCCCAGGGGAAAGTGTGTGGTCAACTCGAGAGGCCCGAACGAATACTCACCCCGCTGGCTGAATCGCACGAAATAATGACCTCGCCGACTTTGCCTCGCCGGAACGCGTACAAACAGTGCCGCCGCCTGAAAACGGTCGCGAACATGCGTGACTTGATCCCGTGCGGCCAGCAACCACGAACTCAAAAACCACTTGTGATTCGCGACTTCGATTTCCACCGAAACCATTTCGCCGGCCATCACGCGATGTGGCAAAACCCGCTTCGCGTGCGTACGCCGCAACATGGAAAACGCGATCCAGCCGTTGAGCACCCACGGGCCAATCATCATCGCGAAGACGAACATCAGCATGTTCGTCCGCCCGATGATCGAGCCGAGAAACATCACGCTCATGATCGTGATGTAGACGATCCCTTCGCGCGTGATCGCCATCCGATTTCGATTCCAAATCGGCCGGCGTGTCGTCGTCTGACGTGAACGTGCCAAAGCGAGCAGTTGCGTGATTCCCCACAGCAACAGGCCAACCGCTAACGCGATCAGCACCCAACGACTGAAGCCACCCCAGCGTTCGGCCAACCACGGCAGACGTTGAAGACCAAGCAGTAAGACTCCCCCACACGTGATCGCCCCCGCTCCGGCCAGCGGGGACCGGCGCTTCTCGTCGTCGTTGGGAAGCGATCCGTTCATGAAGTCAATGGATTGGGTTCGTGATGGCCATCGAAGACTGGGTGAGCGTTTCGAAGTCTAGGAGTTCGCGCGTCAGACACCAGCACGGCCAGATCGTTCTCGCTGATGTTCGACTCACGCACAATGAGGAGTTGCAATACCACACCGTGGTGATTGGCAATCTTCCACTCCTTCCGACTGTAGCAATTGCACGGAAAAAATCGTCCAACTAGACTGCGTAGGCTGAGTAAGTGCGGAGGTTCGACGAAGAGATTGACCAGATGCCACAACCTATTTGAGCAGGCATGGTTCTGTGTTGAATGCACCTTCGCGACGACACCAAAACCTGCCCAAAGAGCTTTGGGCCGACTGGTGAAGTCGATACCGGTCTCCGAGAGTGAGCGCCGATAGAGAAGGGAGAACCGATCGCGACCCTTCGCCAACATGCGGTCGAACCAATTTTCATGGAGTGTTTCCTGTGACTGAACGACAAGTTTTCGGAGTGAGTGGAAAATCGAGCCGCCGTTGGATGGCCTTGTGCGGCACCTCGGTGTTGGCCTTGGGAACGACGCTGGTTTCTGGAACCTGGGCTTGGGATGACGCCAAGCCAGTGCAGCCCGCAGGGTTGCGAGGCGTTCTGCCAATCGATGTTCCGGCGACGCTGGGCGAAGATGCGTTCGCAGTCTTGGACGGAAACTGGAAAGAGTGGGGCGAAAAGACCGCCGCCGAGGTCGCCAAGCTGTACTCCGAAGAGACGCTCGGCATCGAGGCCCAGCGACAGCAGTTGGACGTCTTGAAAAAGAAGTTGCTGACGATGGAGACATCGCTCAGGGATGCTCGCTATCGCAGTATTCATGAACCGCTCGGAAGTCTTTATGCCGCTCTCAACCGGCGCTTGGCGATGACCGAAGCCGTGCTCGACACGCTGACAATTGATCCACAGAAGGCCGCCAGTGAAATCCTCGAAGGGGCACGGCAGCAGGTCGCGAAATCTCTGAAGGATCTCGAAACCGAATTGAACACCGTCAAGAACGGACCCGCGTGGTTGGATTACGTCCGCTCGGCCGAGATTACAAAGTTGGTCAGCGACAAGAAGGGGACCGAGGCGGTCCCGGTGCTCTCAGCCGTCCATCAAAAATTATCTCCGTCGGACACCACGTCGCCGGAGATTCGCAAGTTCCTCGACGGAACGCGGCTCGTTGCCTTGCGGCAATCGCTGGATGAATTTGTGAAGCTCGCGGCCGCGGTGGATCAGCCGTACAACCCCGAAAAGCTGCGAGCCGAAGTGGTGGCGCTGGTCGCCTCGATCGAGAAATACGAGGAGTCGCAATCGTCGACCGATGCGGCTGCGGCCCGAAAGGCATTTGACGCGGTTCGTAAATCATCACCCGACCGTGGTAATCGCGTCGCGGCCGCGATGTCCACGCATTACTTCAACTTCAATCTGCGTGTCGTGGCCAGCGAAAAGTTACTGTCAAAGCTCGCGTCCGAGTCGACCACGAAGCAGGGACCGGTGAAGGATTTCATTCTCGGAGCGAACGTCAGCGGAAATCAGACGACCACCGTGACGACGGGCATCGATTTGAAGCCCAGCAACGACGGCATCCGCCTGAATCTGGTGATTGATGGCGTCGCGCGGTCGAGCACCGTCGGCGTCACTGATCAAGCCAACGTTTACACGTCCGGCCACCACGCCTTCAAAGCCTGGAAACCGATCCTGTTTGACGGGAACAAGTTCACAACCAGTGCCGCGGACATTTCCGTCCGGCCCTACAACCAGACGACCGGCGTATCGACCAAGTACAGCAACATTCCGTTGTTTGGTGGCTTCGCGGATTCGATCGCCAGGGGCGAAGTCGAGGACCGACGCGGTCAGGCCGAAGCCATCGCGGCGCAACGCGTCTCCAGCAAAGTTCTGCCGGAGTTCAACTCCGAGGTCGATGTCAAAGTCGGCGACCTCAACAAGGACTATGAAGCCAAGGTCAGCTCCAAGCTTCGTGAAAAGGATCTGTACCCGTCGGCGGCCAGCTACCGTTCTTCAGAGGACGACCTGCGAATCAACACGCGATTGATGGCTGAACATGAACTGGCCGGCGGAGATGGGCCGTTCGTCGCTGTGCCTGGCAGCGGATTCGTGTTGGCCCTTCACGAATCGCTCCTCAATAACAGTCTGGACCGCGTGAAGATTGCCGGCCGGACGATGTCTGAGGATGAACTCAGCAAGGAAATCGAGAGCTCCTTTTCCGACCTCCTCGGCCGCAAGCTCAACATCTCGAAAAAGGTTGACGAGACCGCTGAAAGTGCCAAAGAGCCGGCAACTTTCGTCTTCCCGGACAAAGATCCCCTCCGTTTCCGAGTCAACAACGGTCAACTGACGCTCGCGATTCGAGCCGGGCTGAAGCAAAAAGACGAAGACATTCCGACCCAGGAAATCACCGTTCCGTTGATGTTCCGCATCGAAGGCAACACCTTCGTTGTCGAAAGTGGTGAAGTGGGCGTTTCGCCGGTCGAAGCGCCAGCCAACGCCGGACTTCAAATCGCTCGTGCCGGAATCGTGCGCAACAAAGTGAAGAACGCGTTGCCGACTCGCAAGTTCGACCGCTTCATCAATATCGACAAGGACCGACAGACGCCAATTCATCTGGGCCTCGCGCAAGTCAAAGCAACTGGCGGATGGTTGACGCTTTCCTTCGAGTAACTCGACAGCGTCGCTCTGATTTGTTGACATCTTGCAGGACCGGAACCGCTCGGCGATTCCGGTCCTGCTGTTTTTGAATGAGACCCCGCATGTCGCACATCGATTCCGATTTGATCGTCACCGGACTCTGCAAGGAGTACGTCACCGCCGCCGGTTCGCTGACCGTTTTGAGTGGCGTCGATCTGTCGCTCGCTCGCGGTGACGCACTGGCGGTGACCGGCCCGTCGGGTTCCGGCAAGAGTTCGCTGCTGTTCGTGCTCGGTGGTTTGGAGCGACCGACCCAAGGTTCTGTGCGACTGCGAGGCCGAGACGTCTTCGCCGCCAGCGAAACGGAGCTTGCAGCCTGGCGACAAGAGTCCGTGGGCTTCGTCTTTCAGGAACATCACTTGCTGCCGCAATGCACGGTGTTGGAGAACGTCTTGATTCCGCGATTGGCCGGCCCCGGCACAACGCCGGACGACGTCGCCCGCGCAACGAAGTTGCTCGAACGAGTCGGATTGCAGCAGCGTCTGGAACATCGTCCCGCGCAGTTGTCCGGCGGCGAAAGACAACGGGTCGCTGTCTGCCGAGCACTCATCAATCAACCCGCACTGTTGCTCGCCGACGAACCGACCGGCAACCTGGACCGCGAGAACGCCGACTCGATTGGCAGCTTGCTGTTGGAACTCAGCCGTGACGTCGGCAGCGTGTTGATCTGTGTCACGCACAGCGCCGACTTGGCAGCTCGTTTTCCGCGCCGCGCCGAACTCCGCGACGGACGGCTCACCTCCCTTTGATTCTGGTTGATGGAGAGACCCGCACATGTTCGACCCTGCTTCCGGCCGCCGTCACTTCGCCAGCGACAATTATTCGGGAGTCTGCCCCGAAGCGTGGGATGCGATGGCTCGCGCGAATCAGGGACACGTCCCCGCCTACGGCGACGACGAATGGACCGCGAAGGCCGCCGACTTGCTGCGCGAGTTGTTTGAGGTCAACTGCGAAGTCTTCTTCTCGTTCAACGGCACCGCCGCGAACGCGCTGGCACTGTCGGCGATGTGCCAGTCGTATCACAGCATCCTGTGCCACGAACTTGCTCACGCCGAGACCGACGAGTGCGGCGCGCCGGAGTTCTTCTCGAACGGGTCGAAAATCCTCGTCGTGTCGGGCGAAGATGGCCGCATCCGGCCCGAGGCCGTGTCGCACATGGTGCAGCGTCGCTGCGACATCCACTACCCGAAGCCGAGAGTCCTGAGCCTCACGCAGGCCACCGAACTCGGCACCGTTTACTCGGTCGATGACTTGGAAGCGTTGTTCGAGGCGGCGCGGCGGCACGAACTGCGAGTCCACATGGATGGTGCACGCTTCGCCAACGCGGTTGCCGCGCTCGGCGTCGCTCCGAAGGAGATCACTTGGAAAGTCGGCGTCGATGTCCTCTGCTTCGGCGGCACCAAGAACGGCATGGCGGTCGGCGAAGCGATCATCTTTTTCAAAAAAGAACTCGCGCACGAGTTCGCGTATCGCTGCAAGCAATCGGGGCAACTCGCCTCGAAGATGCGATTCCTCGCCGCGCCGTGGGTCGGAATGCTGGAATCCGGCGCGTGGCTGCGGAACGCCACGCAAGCCAACCGCATGGCCGAGCAACTCGAAGCGGGACTGTCGCAAGTCCCCGGCATCGAGTTCATCTCACGCCGCCAAGCCAACTCGGTCTTTGTTCGCCTGCGGCCCGAGGTCGCGACTGCGCTGCGAACTCGTGGCTGGCGGTTTTACACATTCATCGGAGCTGGTGGCGCACGCTTCATGTGCTCGTGGGACACTGCCGAGTCTGATATCACCGCGCTCGTCAACGACGTGCGAGAATTGACCGCCGCAAAGTCGTCAACGTAGCCGTTCGCGAGCCGTTGCCGAGCCGTACTTCGCCGCCATTTGCCAATGCAACTTCGCGACTCCGGGACGATTTCCCGCTTCCGCCTTGCGGGCGAGTCGCTCGAACTTCGCGGCACGATCTGCCGTGGACTCCACTTCGCGAGTTGGCTCGCGCGGACTCTCGGAACGTGAGCCGCTGATCGCCGCCGCATGACGCGAGAATCGCGATCCTGGCTCCGGCTGATCGGGGACCGAGTTCAAGATCGCCTCGTCCATCTCGTGGAGGTCGATGACGGTCACGCCGACGGACATCGAAGTCGATGATCGCGACAAGCCCAGCGAAGAACCTGGCTGGCCAAATCCAAATCGAGACCGCCCCGATTGAGCCGACGACACGCCGCCCAAAAACATTCGGCCGCGATCCGGCACCGTGACCGCAGTCGCCAGCGAGGTCGTGCCGACAACGGGTTGCTGCACGACCAACTGCTGCCCGAAGGCAGGGACGCTCAGAGTCGTCCACACCAGCAATGCCGGGATCATCGCACGCATCGCGTTTTCCTCGGTGGCGAACAAGTCACTTCGAGTCTCTTGATGAATCACGGACGATCAATTCTGTGGCGGAACCGTTGTCGGCGGCGCGACCGTCGGCGGTAATCCCTGCGGGAGCGCTCCTGTCGGCACTGCTCCGAGAGGAAACGCACCGGGTGATTGTCCGACAGCGCCAACTCCAGTTGTGCCTGCTCCCGGCGACTGCGGTGCCATCTGCTTCATTCGGTCGATCATCGCGCTGGGCACCGAGACCGACACGTCCATCCCCATGCCGCTCTGGTTCACTTTGAGCGAGTTGAGGACGCCGTCGATTTCCGGAATCGCGTCCTTAAAAATTTGAGCTTGTTGCTTGAGTGAGTCGATCCCCTTGGTCGCTTCGGCATGGATCTGCTGCGCGGCCGTGTCGGACTTGCAGGTCAACGAGACTTTGAAATCCACGCCGGCCGGCATGTTGACATCCATGCGAATCATCGAGACTTCCTTCACCAGCTTTTGCAGAGTCTCGTTCTGCTGGAGGGCTTGGCTGAACTGCGGTGGCAGAGTCGTTTGAACCTCGGTCCCTTTCTGGATCGCCACGATCGAGACATGCTGCTCTTTGGCGAAGTACGCAAGCAGATCGTTGTTCTCGGCTTGATCTTTGCGGTCGATGATTTTCTCAATCTGCGATGGCCATCCCATCACGACGTGGCGTTCGTCCCCGAAGAAAAATGCGCCACCATTCGGGTCCGCGCTGACGTGATAGCTCACGTCCTTGTAAGTCTTCGGAGGAAGCTGCTGGCGAATCTGGTCGAGCGTCTTGCCGCCATACGGCTGCTTCAACCGCAGAATCGCGACGCTATCCTGAACTCCGCTGTGGTTTCCACCACCCATCCCCGGCATTCCCATTCCGGGCATCCCCATCATGGGATTCCCCGCCATCGGACCTGCCGCCGGCGCGCCCTTGGCGACGTTGGAGTCCATCTTGATCGCGGCGAAGACGTGTTCGATCTCGGTCGCGGGAAATCCCAGAGATTTTTCCATCTCGTCGAGACCTCGTTTCGCATTCGGATCTTGAACCACGGACGCCAACAATGGCGAGGCCATCATGTCCGCCGGCCGAGCCGCGAAAAACAGCTCCGCATCAGACGGAGCGAACGCGATGAACTCCCCCGACGCGCTGCGGAAGCCTTTCGCTCCGGCTGGCAGGTTCATCAGCAAATAGACCAAGCCAGCGACCAGAGCGAGTACCGCCACACTGCCGCCGATGATCGCCAGTAGTGGCCCTAGCGAACTCTTCTTCGAGCGGCCTTTCTTGCCCTTACCACTTTTCTTCGTCGCGACACCGCTCTTTGATCGCTTCGTGCTGCGTGCTGGCGGAGCGTCCTCTTCGCCTTCCTGCGAGTCCTCGTCCTCTGGAGCTTCGTAGTCGTCCTCGGCCAGATCGTCGAGCGCGTCGAGGAAGTCGTCGTCGCCCTCCTTTTTCTTCGCCGGAACCTTCACCGGAAACGGCTTCTTGCACTTCGGGCAGCCGATTTTCTTGCCGGCTGGCGGAGCCGCTTTCAGCTTCAACTTCACTTTGCAATGCGGGCACTGGATAGAAATCGGATCAGCCATGTTGGCGTCCTCGGCACGAAGGTCGGGGCGAATCGCATCGGATGCTACGCCGCGCGCGAGTCGCTCACAAGCTGCGGCTTGCTCGACAGCGCGTGTTCGCCGCGATACGAACTCGGCTTGGTAGGATGGCCGCCCTCGGCCGTCCTTCTTCGAGAGTGAAACCATGCAGGACGGCCGAGGGCGGCCATCCTACTTCGACAACAGGAGCCGTCATGCCTCAGCCAGCCTCCACCGTGGTTTCTCGCCGCAACTTGCTCGCTTCTGCCGCGATGGCGACCGGCCTCGCGATGCTCACCGACGCCGTCGCTCAGGAAAACAATCCCGCCGCGAACGTCGTCGATCGCGGAGCCGAATTGAAAATCAAATCGCTGCGCGGGTTTCGAGTCGGCACGAAGGCGTACCTCAAGATCGAGACCCAGCACGGCATCACCGGCTGGGGCGAGGTGACGGGACTCGAACCGAACGTCGCCGTCGCGTTGGCTCAATCGTTGTTTGAGTTGCTCGACGGCGAGAACCCGACGCGGATCGAGCATCTCTGGCAAAAGCTGTATCGCGCGCATCGCGACATGCGCGGCGGGCCGTTCATGACGCATGTGATCTCGGCCATCGACATGGCTTTGTGGGACATCACCGGCAAGACGTGGGGCGTGCCGGTGTATCGGCTGCTGGGCGGGCCGACGCGTGACAAGGTCCGCATGTATCCGCACGCGAAGGCTCACAAGGCCGGCACCGGCGGGCCGCATCCGTACTCGGCCGATCCGGCGGAGATCGAACGGCTCGTCAAGATGGTCAAGGACACGCGCGAACGAGTCGGCAAAGACGGCACCGTGATGTTCGACGCGCACTGCGCGATCCCGCCCGCGATGCTGATTCAATTCGCGAACGCCATCGAGCCGTATGACATCCTGTTCCTGGAAGAGGTCGCCGTCCCCGGCAACATCGAAGTCTTCAAGCGTCTGAAGCAGCACATCAAAATCCCGATGGCCACCGGCGAGCGCGACCGCACGATCTGGGAGATGCTGCCGTACCTCCACGAGCGTTGCATCGACATCCTGCAACCCGACTGCGGCCACACCGGCGGCATCACGCAGATGAAAAAGATCGCGACGCTCGCCGAGGCGTACTTCGTCCCGCTGGCCCCGCACTGCACGATGAGCGAACTCGGCCTCTCCGCCAGCATCCACGCGGCGTTCGCGATCCCGTTCCTGTTGATCCACGAAGGCTACCTCGACGGCCACCTGATGCCGGCCGGAGTTGCTCACAAAAGTTGGGAGCAAGACAAAGAGGGCTACGCGAGTCTGCCTCAAGGCCCCGGCCTCGGCGTGACCGTCGATGAGTCGATGTTCGAGAAGGTCAATGCCGACCCCAAGCGCCTCTTCAAATGGCCGAGACCGACACTGCCGGATGGAGCGGTACGGGACTACTGAGCAATAATGCGATCAGTCTTGCTTTGCGAATTGACCAATGAAGGGAGGTGCATCGGAGCGAATTAACTCGTGCGCCGGATTGAATGACCAAGCGAGTAATTGATCGACCTTTGCGCCCATAGATTCGCCCGATAGTCGTGGCGCGACAATCCAAATCGGCCGTGACTCTGAAGCATCAAGGCCCGGAAATTCAGAACCGATCACTTCAATAACAGGAGGATCGCCCCATTCGATCCCCATTGGATACGCAGTGATAAACTTCTTGTCGAGCGAAGCGATGCGCAGGTAATAGTCGGCATCGACCCACCAGATAAAGGGGCGGCCACGGAAATCGAATTTGGCTCTTCCTTTGGTGCGAGCTGGCATATTTGCCGACCTAACGATTCATCTTGGAGATTGCCGCTTCGACACGAAGACATCCTCAATCTTCACGCCCTTGCCACGCCGCAGGCTTTTTCGTGCTTGCTCAATCCGTTTCAAGAATCGTTCGTCGTGTTCGAGCTTGTAGTCGAACCAATCGTCTTCGGACGTGAAACCGACCAGCACGCCGGCGGGCTTGCCGCGCCGAGTGAACACAATCGTCTCGTGCTCGGCTTGGCGAAGGAGTTTTGACAAGTCTTTGGCATCAGACAGCGGGATCTGTTTCATCGGGTTCACCAAATTGTTGGAGCCATTGATCGGCTGCGGACTTTCGGACAATCGCCAGAACTTCGACGGCGTCGTCGATCACATCGTAAAAGACGCGGATGTCATCTCCGACTCGCAACCGGTACTGAGGTCGCTTCGTGCCACGCAGTCGCTTGATACGGCTTTTGCTCAGCTTCTTCGGCTCGTGACGCAAATGCTGTTCAATCGCGTCTCGCACTTGAGCCTTTTCGTTCGCCTTGAAACCATGAAGGTCTTCGATCGCTTCGGGACCAAGGATGATTTCAAACTTCATGGTGGCGGGATTCTATGTCGTCCGACCGAAGCCGACCAATGGCAAGGTCCAGAATCTCCACGAACGCTCGCGTCCCTTGCTTGCTCGGCGTCGGCTTGAAACCATGTCCGCCTGGATGACTTCCACGATTCACCACTCGAAAGGTTTGACCGTGAAGATTCGATTGGCTCTGTGCTTGATGGCTGTTGGTTTCGGGTTCGGTTTGATCGCCTCGGACGCGAAGGCCGCCGATCCTTGGATTGTGTTCGAGGGAGGCGACGGGCCGGGCAAGGGGAAGCACATCGTGCTCATCAGCGGCGATGACGAGTACCGCTCGGAAGAGGCGCTGCCGCAGTTGGCGAAGATCTTGTCGAAGCATCACGGCTTCAAATGCACAGTGCTGTTCCCGATTGATCCGGCGGATGGCTCGATCAAGCCGGATCATCAGACCAACATTCCGGGCACCGAGGCGTTGAAGACGGCCGATCTGGCGATTCTGGGACTGCGGTTCCGCAATCTGCCGGATGAGCAGATGCAACCATTCGTCGATTACATCGAAGCGGGCAAGCCGGTGATTGGCCTGCGGACTTCGACGCACTCGTTCAACATTCCGAAAGGCCGCAAGTTCGAGAAGTACGGCTGGACCTACGGCGGCAAAGAGTACGAACAAGGTTTTGGTAGGCAGGTGCTCGGCGAGACCTGGATCAGCCATCACGGACATCATGCGGTCGAGGGAACTCGTGGCATCTTGGTGAAGGACCAAACAGCGCACCCAATTCTGTGCGGACTCAAAGACGGCGACATCTTCGGCACGACGGACGTTTACGGCGTGCGCTTGCCTCTGCCGGGAGACAGCCTGCCGCTGGTGCTGGGCCAAGTCACGGAGACGCTGAAAGACGACAGCAAGCCAGTCGAAGGGAAGAAGAACGACCCGATGATGCCGGTCGCCTGGACCAAGTCCTACAAGAGCGAGAGCGGCAAAACGGCGCGCGTCTTCACGACCACGATGGGAGCCTCCGAAGACCTGCTGTGGGAGGGGACGCGCCGATTGATCGTCAACGCCAGCTACTGGTGCCTGTCGATGGAAGCCCGGATTTCGCCGAAGTCGAAGGTCGATCTGGTCGGCGACTTCAAGCCGCTGCGATTCAAATTCGGCGGCTTCGCGAAAGGCGTGAAGCCGGAAGACCTGCTGAAATAAGGTGACACTGCAAAGTGCAAAATGACGGAGTTCGGCATCCACTTTTCAATTTGCAGTCTTCACTCTGCACTTTGAACTGCCGCGACAAAAAAGCCCGGTCGTCTTGAAAGACAACCGGTCTTTTGATTTTCGAAGATCGACTTGTCGCCGCAGATTATTTCGCGGCGACGAGTTGCTTGGCTTTCTTCGGGTCTTTGTCGGCTCGGCGTCTCTCGACGACCTCGTCCTGCAGGCTGCGTGGGAGCAGCTTGTACCTGCAGAATTCCATCGTAAAGCCACCCTTGCCCTGAGTCATCGAGCGAAGCTCGTTGGCGTAATCAAACATCTCGGCGAGCGGAACTTCGGCGTTGACGACACCGATGCCCATGTTGGTTGCCGTCTCGGTGATCAAGCCGCGCTTGCTGCTCAGATGGCCGCAGACGCCACCTTGATATTCCTCGGGGACTTCGACTTCCAGCTTCATGATTGGTTCCAGCAAACCGAGATGCGCGTCCTTCAGGATTTCGCGCATCGCCGATTGACCGCAGATGCGGAACGCCATTTCGGACGAATCGACATCGTGGTAGCTGCCGTCTTCCAGTTCGATTTGCACGCCAACCACTTCGCATTCGCAGAGCGGTCCCTTGACTAGCGAGAGTTGCATGCCGTCATCGACAGGCTTGATGTATTCCTTGGGGATGCGGCCTTGAGTGACCTCGTTGAGAAAGACGTAAGTCTCCGCGGAGCCTTCCGGCAGCGGGGTCATTTTGCCGACGATGTGAGCGTACTGGCCCGAACCACCGGTCTGCTTCTTGTGCTTGTAGTTGAAGGCGACCGGCTTGGTCGGCGTCTCTTTGTAGGCGACCTTTGGCTCGCCGACGATGCACTCGACTTTGTACTCGCGCTTGATGCGCTCGGTGTAGATTTCGAGATGCAACTGTCCCATGCCGGCGATGAGGGTCTCACCGGTTTCCGGGTCGGACTGCACATGAAAGGTCGGGTCTTCGCGGCGGAAGCGTTCCAGAGCCTTCGACAATCGGTCGGCACCGTCACGCTCAGCCGCTTCGATCGAGAGACGGATGACCGGATCCGGAATGAAGATGCTTTCGAGCGCGTAGTTGACGTGTTCGCCACAGTAGGTGTCACCCGATGCGCACTCGACGCCGACGGCCGCAACGATGTCGCCGGGGCCGGCAATGTCGATGTCGGCGCGATTATTCGCGTGCATGCGCACGATGCGGCCGAAGCGCTGCCGCTTGCCCGTGCGGGTGTTCGTGTAGCTTTCCCCTTTGACCATGCTCCCTTGGTAAATCCGCATGAAGGTCAACTGGCCGAATTGCTCGACGACCGTTTTGAATGCCATGCAAACCAGCGGGTCTTTGTCGCTCTTGGTGAGCGTGATCTTGGCGGCGTCATCGGCTTCGCCTTCGACTTTCTTGTGGTCGATGTTCGTCACAAGGACGGTGCGGTCCAGCGGGCTGGGCAGGTAATACGTCACGGCGTCGAGCAGTTCTTGCACGCCCTTGTTGCGATACGCAGTGCCCACCATGACCGGCGTGATCTCTTGCGAAAGCGTCGCTTCGCGGATCAACGCTCGAATTTGATCGACGGGAACTTCGCGCTCTTCGAGCAGAGCTTCCATCAAACTGTCATCGAACATCGAGAGCGCTTCGAGCATCTCTTGCCGCGCGGTCGAGGCTTGCTCGGTGTAGCCTTCGGGAATCGTTTCTCGGCGAGTGGTCTCGCCATCCTCGCCATCAAAGTAGATCGCCTGCATCGTGACGAGGTCGATCACACCTGCGAAGTCAGACTCGGCACCCATCGGAAGCTGGATCGGCACAGGGGTGACATGAAGTTTGTCTTTGATTTGCTGAGTGACTTTGAACGGGTTGGCTCCGACGCGGTCCATCTTGTTGATGAACGCGATTCGCGGAATGCGGTACCGCTTCATCTGACGATCGACGGTCAGCGATTGGCTCTGCACGCCACCGACGGCGCACAGCACCAGCACGGCTCCGTCGAGTACGCGCAGCGAGCGTTCGACTTCGACGGTGAAGTCCACGTGGCCTGGCGTGTCGATCAGGTTGACGGTGTAGTCACCCCACTGCACCTGCGTCGCGGCGGCGGTGATCGTGATCCCCTTCTCACGTTCGAGGTCCATGTGGTCCATCGTGGCACCACCGTCACGGCCTTTGACCTCGTGCATCGCGTGAATGCGGCCAGAGTAAAACAGGATTCGTTCGGACAAGGTGGTCTTGCCGGAGTCAATGTGGGCCGAGATGCCGATGTTGCGGACTTTCGTGAGGTCAGACATGGAACGTCACCCTGGGGTTGGGAGCCTTTCAAACTGGAGGTTAGGAGGATGGGCACTCTTGCCCGTCCGGTTGACTTTTCATGGAGACGGGCAGGAGTGCCCATCCTCCGAGTAAAAAACACCATGAGTCGCGAAGCCCGTGTGGCTCCTTGACTCGGAGAACAAACTGGTTGTTGTTGGGAACTTGGCAGGCACTGCGAGATCAATCTCGCCGTGTAGCCGGGAAAGGCATCTCGACTTGGCCAACTCTGTTGGCCCAGGAGACTCTGCGAAGAAACCAGGAACGGGCGAAAGAGTGGCGGGCGAGACGCTAGCTCAGGAGCATCTCAAACTGATTGATTGGTAAGAAAATCACCGCAACCATGATCAGCTCTCGTCGATGTGCCTGAATCAATCCTGGTGAGCAACTCGGGTGGGTTTCGCGGCCAATGTCCGAGGTCTAGTAACACCCCTCGACCAACAAGGTCCGCGAAAAGGGTCGGCAAAGTACCGTTATCTTCGACATCTGAAAAGAGCAAACTTCGGCCTTCATCGAAGATTCGCGAAATTCGCCCGCGTTGAGGTTTCGGCGAATTAGCCAGTTTCCCGGACTCACGAGGGGAGCGTTTCCAGCAACACTGCACCGGCCATCGGTTCGATGACGACAGGACCGCAAGTCGCTGGGATCACCAGCGACTCGCCGGCGGCCAGCGGTTCTCGTCCGGAGGAGGACACGATTTGCACGTGCCCGTCGATCAGCGACAGGATGCGGCAGCGATCTTCCTCCGGCAATCGAAAGCGAGTTGTGGTCAGCGAGTGACGACGCCAAACAAAGTGCTCTGTTCGAATCAACTCCTCACTGAGTCCGTTGGCCGCGTCCAGTTGCCGTGGTGACAGCGGCGAGACCGGACCACGGGTGAAGTCGATGCACTGCAATGCGGATTCGACATGCAGCGAACGCAGGTTGTCGTGAACGTCGCGGCGGTTCCAGTCGAACAACCGGAAGGTCACGTCGCTGGGTTGTTGAATCTCGGCGAGCGCGACACCGGCTCCGATCGCGTGAACCGTGCCAGCCGGAACCGAGATCACATCGCCGACACGCGCAGGGATCGAATGCAGACACTGCTCGACAGTTCCCGCCGCGAGATGTCGTTCGAGGAAGGCTCGATCAACTCCGGACTTCAGGCCGACCGACAATCGGCTATTGGGTTCAGCGGCCAGAATAACCCACGCCTCCGATTTGCCGTGCTGTCCCGGAGCGAGCGTCACCGCTTGCGCATCGTTCGGGTGAACCTGGACGGACAGCGTTTCGGCGGCATCGAGGAACTTGAACAACAACGGAAAATGTTCACAGGCCGCGTGTCGACCGAGCAATTCGCTGGGATGTTTTCGCACCAGATCGTGCAGCGAGAGTCCGTCGAACGGGCCGCCGAGCACTTGGCTTTGGTCTTCGCCGAGATCGACGACCTCCCAACTCTCGGCCCAGCCGGTTGTGTTTGCGTCCGGCTTGTGCCACTGCTGGGCCAATCGCCGCCCGCCCCAAGGGCGCTGTTTGAACAACGGCTGCAAGCGAAGTGGCGGCATCGTGCGAAGTCAGGTCGAGAAGGAAATCAATGTTTGCTCGTGAACGAGACGCGGGACTATAGTCCGCCCCCTCTCCGCTGCCAAAACCTGCACGACGCGCCAGCGAGTGGTCATCGTTGAAAATCACTCGCTGGCGCGTCGTGCTGGTGTGTGCCATTGCTCTCACAAGGAGGTGACTCATGCCGACCAACGATCCGCTTCCCGGTCCGTTCCCTGGCGAACTTCCAATGGTTGAGGTCTGGTTGGACATCGGCGAAGCCCTCCGGCTCGGCAACAGCTTGCTGCGAGTGCTGGACACCGACGGCGAGGACACGATTCTGCGAGTGGACCCCGCAACGCCAGAAGACGACAACGACACTCACTGGTCCGAGCTGCCGCGATGAACTTGACGGAGGCAGGAGTTTTTCAGGCCGCCTCCTACATAAGCCGTTGGGCGCTAGCCCCGGTTCTCGTCACGCAAACCGGGGCTAGCGCCCTGCGGTTGATTCGGCACAAGAGGCTGGCGGCGGCCTGAAAAAGACTCTCGACCCCCTTACAATCCGGCGACCATGACGCACTACATTGAACGACTGCACGCGGCTGTGCGACGTACGGGAACCGCCGCGCTCGTGGGACTCGACCCGCGATTCGGTCAGCTTCCACCGAATGTGATCGCCGCCGCCAAGCAGCGAGCGACCTCCGAGCGAGCAATCCAGGCAACCGCATTTGAAGAATTCTGTTGCCGAATCATCGACGTCGTCGCCCCGTTGGTCCCGGCAGTGAAACCGCAGGCGGCGTTTTTTGAGGAGCTTGGTCCCGACGGCTGCGTTGCGCTGTCGAATGTCATGCGACATGCTCGGCGAGCTGGCTTGATCGTGATCTGTGATGCGAAGCGCGGCGATATCGGTTCGACGGCAGAGGCGTATGCTCGCGGTTATTTGGCCGGAGCCGATCCGAACGCGGCGGCCTGGGCGGCGGATGCGTTGACCGTGAATCCGTACCTCGGTCGCGACACGCTCGAACCGTTTGTGAAGGTCGCAGCCGAACGCGGTGCCGGCTTGTACGTCCTGGTCCGCACCAGCAACCCTGGAGCGGGCACGTTGCAGGACCGCGTGACCGATGGCACGCCGGTCTATCGCCACGTCGCGCGGATCGTCGAAGAACTGTCACTCTCGACGCTGTGCCAATCGGGAGTCGCTGGCGATGACTTTGGTTTCGTCGGAGCGGTCGTCGGGGCGACCTACCCACAGGAGTTGGCCGAGCTACGTGAAGTCATGCCGCATGTGCCGCTGTTGGTGCCGGGTTACGGAGCTCAAGGCGGCAGCGCGACGGACGTGCAGGCCGCGTTCCGAGCGGACGGCCTCGGCGCGCTCATCAACAGTTCGCGAGCGATCAATTTCGCTCACACCCGCGAGCCGTACCGCAGTCAGTTCGGCTCGGATCGCTGGGAAGACGCGGTCGCGGCAGCGACGCGCGACATGATCGCCGAGTTGCGTGGGGTAGGTTTTCAACCTGCCCGGCCAGTCTCGTCCGCGAGTTGACGGGCAGGTTGAAAACCTGCCCCACGGCCGCGCCCGCACAACCGGCATCGTCGGCACGGTCTGAACAATTGGAGCGTTGTGTCCGACCGGCGTTTTGCGTGTGATCCGCGTGTCGCGAAGATTGAGCATGTCTGCCGCGACGTCTGTGAGAATCGTGCGGAACGATCCGCAATTCATCAGTCTGAGTGTCAAGCCGGTCGATCCGAGAATGCACTCAGTTCTCGCGAACCCGGTTGGACCGCAACCAGCGCTTGTGAGGGTGAGAACCGTCGAGTCTTGTTTTCCGTGTGCGTGTCGTTTGCGCACGGCTCACAGAGCCGTGGCACTCGAACCGGAAGCGATCTTCGGCGGAGTGAGTTGATTGACCGCTTTGTGAAGCCGGAGTCGTGTCGGATTCGTCCCGACCGCCTGCGTGAGAACGCAGGGGACGAATTCGGAAGATTTTCGTGGGTTAGGCTTCCAGCCTGACGCTCGCAAGAACTGTCAGGCTGGAAGCCTGACTCACGGCAACGCCCGGCTTGTCTTTTTCCGAAGGAGAGTTGCCGTGCGCTTTGCATTTTGGACGGAGAAACTGCGCCAACGGATGGCTGCCTTATCACGACGTCGCCGCGCGCCACACGCGAACCAACGAGCCGAGCGTTGTGAAGAACGCTGCCTGCCATCGGTGTCCGCGTTGCTGTACACCGACCCGTTCAATCCGTTGTTGCAAGATCTGACGATCCTCTGCGACGGTCCCGACGATGTCTCGGTGAGCGCCAGCGGCGGAAACATCCTGATTCAGGTTGGCCAGAACGGCGGCTCCCAAATCACGCTTGTCGGTCAACCGACCGTCGCTCCGGGGCTGTTGGCTCGCATCGATATCTTCGGCAGTGATGCCACCAATCGCTTCACGCTGAACGGCGTGACGACGGCGAACGGCTTCAGCGCGTCGCTGGCGGTCAACGTCGAGGCGGGAGATTCGAACGATCTGATTGACGCGACCAGTTCGGATATCGCGGTGTCGCTGCTGGGAGGTGACGGCGACGACGTGATCAATGGCGGCATCGCGAACGACACGCTGCTGGGTGGCGACGGTGCGGACCAGATCAACGGCGGCATCGGTAACGACAGCTTGCTGGGGGGCAACGGCGCGGACGTGGTCAACGGAGGCTTGGGTCTCAACACAATCAACGGTGGCGACGGAGCCGACACACTCAACGGCGGTGACGACCCCGACAACATCTACGGCGGCAACGGAGCCGACAACATCGACGGCGGCCTCGGCGACAACACGCTCAACGGGGACGGCGGCAACGACACGATCCTCGGCAACATCGGCAACGACACGCTCCTCGGCGGAGCCGATCAAGACTCGCTGCTGGGCGGCGATGGGAATGACGTCATCAACGCCCAATCCGGCAACGACACCGTCGACGGCGGAATCGGTAACGACTCCATCGACGGCGGAGACGGCAATGATGCCATCCAAGGCAGCGACGGCAATGACTCCATCTCTGGTGGGGACGGAAACGACACCGTTCTTGGCGGAGACGGCGGAGACACAATCCTCGGTGGTGCGGGCAACGACAGTCTGTTGGGTGATGGCCCCGATGCGAACAGCACACAAACCGGCAACGATTCCATCAACGGCCAAGCGGGAAATGACACGATCGTCGGCGGACGCGGAGCAGACACGTTGACTGGCGGAGTCGGTAACGACTTGGTGGCCAGCGCGTTCTCGGCGCAGGTCGGGCCACCTCCGGCACCTCCCCCACCGCCGGCACCACCGCCGACGCCGACCGTCGGTGGCGGCACTTTTCCCGATGCCACCGACAGTGGATTAGGTTCGGATTCCGGAGTGCGCAACGTCACGCTCCAGCAAGGCGTGGGTAATGGCAGCTTGACCCAGCCGACAAATTCCGTCGGACGATTCAATTCCAGCATCTACGATCCCATCGGTCCCATTGCAGCGGCGGATGCCACGTTTCGATCAGAAGTCTTCTTCCGACAAGGGCTCAATGGCGGCACCGGAGCTCGGCAAACTTTGGCGACCGCGGCCAGCAACGTCTCCACGATTCGGCTGAATGGAACGATCGAAGCCAATTCGACGTTCGACATCGGGACATTGCGCTTTGCCCTGACTCAAACCGTGTCACCAACCCTCGATATCAATGGCGTCGTGACTGGTTCCCTGCTGACCCAGACCTATCGCATCACGAACAATGCGGCGGCGAACGCGGATTTTGAACTCGACCGGTACTACGACGGCGACCTGCGATTCGATGGAACCCTGCTCGATGGCGGCGGACGCCTCGTGACAGCAGGGGGTGACGAGATTCTGTTTGAAACCGATAACGGCGGAACAGCAGCCTCCACAACGTTCGTCGGGATTACCGCGAAGAATGGCACCATTCCAGCCACCAACCGATATGAGATGGACGACTATTTCGCTCTCGTTCAAAACCTCCAGAACGGAGTGGCATTGCAGGATCGTATCTTCAACGACACCAACAGCGATGGGTCCATCGACATTCCCTATGACGTGTCGCTGGGTTTGCGCAACGTCTATAGCATTCCCGCTGCGGGGACGGCGATCTATACGACACACACGATCTTTGGATCAGGAATTCCCGCGAGTGTCGTGCCGCCAAATCAATCGCCCGTAGCCACGCCCGATTCAGGCAGCACGGCTGCGCTAAATCCGTTGACGATCGATGTCGTTTCGAACGACAGCGATGCCGACGGAGCGGTGGTCTATTCGAGCATTCAAATTGCCTCGGCACCGGCCAATGGAACGGCAGTCAGTCTAGGCAATGGATTGATCACCTACACCCCCAATTTCGGATTCATCGGAACGGACACGTTCACGTACACAATCGCGGACAACCAAGGTGCGGTCAGCAATCCCGCCGCTGTGACAATCACGGTGACCGGAGCGGATATCCTGGGCGATACGTTGTCCGGTAACGATGGCAACGACACGCTCTTGGGTGGGACCGTGAATGACCTCCTCAATGGAGGTGCGGGCAACGACTCGATCGATGCCGGAGCCGGAGATGACACGGTCTTCGGCGGTGCCGGCAACGACACAATTCTCGGTGGTGATGGCAACGACTCGCTCAACGGGCAAAGCGGCAATGACAGCATTGATGGCGGTGCCGGCGACGATCAACTCGTCTGGGGCGGAGCGGGCGACGGCAAAGACACGCTCGTGGGGACGTCGGGATTCGACACAGCAACCGTCAGTGGGACGGGATCCGCCAACACCTTTGTGATCGGACAAAATGCGAGCGGACAACTGACGATCACGGAGTCAGGTACCACGCTCACGGTGCAGTCGAACATCGTCAATGTGGTTGTGAATGGCAACGGCGGCAATGACTCGATCACGATTGGTTCGCTGACCAACGTGACCGGGACGGTGCTGACGATTAACGGTGGCGATGGCGACGATACGCTCGATGCGTCCGGAGCTGTGCTGGGATTCGTGCGGATGGGGCTGAACGGCCAAGCGGGGGATGATTCGCTGATCGGCAGTGCCGGCATCGACACGCTCGATGGGGGCGATGGCAACGACACGCTCGCTGCCGGAGCCGGGAACGACAGTGTGATCGGTGGATTGGGAGACGATGTGCTCAGCGGCCAGGATGGAAACGATACGCTCAACGGTCAGGACGGCGATGATTTTATCGTGGGTGGGAACGGCAACGATTTGATGCTCGGAGGCAACGGCCACGACACGTTGCAAGGACAGGCCGGCAACGACACTTCCAATGGCGAAGCGGGTGATGACAGGCTCGTGGACACGGCCGGCAATGATTCGCTCGTGGGTGGCAACGGCTTCGACACACTCGACAGCGGCAGTGGAAACGACACGCTCGACGGCGGCTTCGGCGATGATTCGCTCACCGCCGGAGCGGGAAATGACAAGCTGCGCGGCGGCGACGGCAACGACACGCTCGATGCTGGCGACGGCGACGACGAACTGAATGCCGGCGACGGCGACGACTTGTTGCTGGGCGGCAGTGGCAGCGATGGACTCAACGGTGGCGATGGCGACGACGTGATCAACGGCGGAGCCGGCAATGATGTGCTGGTCGGCGGCGACGGCAACGACACGATGCTGGGCGGAGCGGGCAACGACACGCTGCTCGGTGGTGATGGCGACGACAGCATCATTGGACAAAGCGGATCGGACATCATGGCAGGGAACCAGGGCCTGGACACGCTGACGACCGACGCCAGCGATTCGGTCAATGAACTGTTCACGCTGTCGCAGACGTTGCTCGACAAACTAGATGGAGTTTGATGCCGCAGAGCACTGCAAAGTGCAGAGTGAAGAGTGCAAAGTGCAAATTGGAATGCGAGAAACACTCTTCACTTTGCATTCGCCACTCTGCACTTTGCACTGCGTTCAGGCCCATTGTGGGGCCGTCTACGGACGGAACGAGGCTCCGTCAAAGCATCTCCAAGAGCGGGACGAGGCGTGCGGTCCTCCAAAAGGCGGACCGAACGAATCGTTTGCGGCTCTCCTTCGGGCGACCCGGTCTGGCGGTCAGACCGGGTCGCCTTGTTTTTCGTGGGGCAGGTTTTCAACCTGCCCGGCCAGGAATTGGCAGGTTGCAAACCTGCCCCACCCCGATCGCACCGTTATGCAGCGCGGTGGCGAGCAGGACTCCGTCGATCCGGGCAGCTTGCAGTGGTTCGAGGTCGGCCACGTTTCGCACTCCGCCGCCGGTGATGAGATGGATGTTCGGAGCGAGTTGGCGAATCGAGTGGCACAAATCGAGCGTGCTCGGTCCGCGTTGTTCGCCGACGCTGGCGAGGTCCAGCACAATCATCTGCGTGATGCCGATGTCGATCACGACGCGGGCAATCCCCAGCGGCGTCGCGTCGGGCCAACGTGCTTCACCCAGCATCGGTTGCCCCGCCTGCAAGTCGAGGCTGAACACGATCCGCTCCGCACCGAACTCACTGATCAACGTCGCCAGCAGCCGCGCATCGGTCAGCGTTTCCAGACCGACGATCACCTTCGCGGCCCCGGCATTCCGCAATCGGCTGGCATCGTCGAGCGATCGCAGTCCACCGTCGATCCACAGTTCGAAGCCGTCAGCCACGAGCTGCCGAAAGATTCTCTCGTTCGGCTGCTGATGCAAGATGCCGTCCAAGTCGGCGACGTACAGAGTTGTCAGCCCCAACCGCTCGCGAAACGCCCGCGCGACGTCGAGCGTATTCGCGGAGGCCGTGAGTACGCTTTCGACCGGCCGATACTCGTCGCGCCGGCCACCGACGCCGCGCACGACAATGCCGTTGAGGAGATCCAGGACGGGGAGGATTTGGAGCGCGGAGTGCGGAGTGTGGAATGATTCCCCACACGAACAGGTGGCACAGCTTGCTTCAAGCTGTGTGCCGGAGGCATTGGAAACTGTCGGTTGATGTGCAATTTGAAAATGAGCATCCATTGGTCGATGTGTGCCGCTTGCCGAGTTTCCGATGCTGCGCACACAGCTTGAAGCAAGCTGTGCCACCCTGGGTCGTCCACGTTTCCTCAAACAGCCTTCGTCGCTGCTGCTCGCTGGCTGATCTCTTCCGGCTTGATGCGGCTCAAGCCCGACGCGGTGCCGGAACGGACTCCGCCGTCGTCGCTGGTGGTCGTCGGCACTAGCTCCAACCGCATCGGCAGCGAGACGGTGAACGTGCTCCCCTTGCCGAACTCGCTGACCAGCGTGACTTCGCCGCCCAGCAGTTTGCAGAGTTCCTTCACGATCGACAGGCCCAGACCGGTCCCTTCGAATTCGCGCGTGAGGGCATCCTCTTGCCCCGGCTGTTGTCGGCCTTGGCGGAATTTCTCGAAGATGCGTTCTTGCTCTTCGAGCGGAATGCCGATGCCGGTGTCTTCGATCTCGATGAGAAATCGCTGTTCGTCGCGCAGGCCGGAACGGACTCGCACGCGGCCTCCTTCCGGAGTGAACTTGATCGCGTTCGACAGCAGATTGCTGAGGATTTGCTGCAACTTGCCGACGTCTTGAAACAGCAGCGGGACTCCGGGTTCGACAAACCAAGACAGGTCGATGTTTTTCTTCTCGGCCTGCGGAGCCATCGCTCCGGTTTGCCGTTCGATCAGGTCGTTCAGCGAGAACTCGACGAGATGCAGTTCCATCTTGCCGCTTTCGATCTTCGCCAGATCGAGCACATCGTTGATCAGCGACAGCAGCGAACGTCCGGCGATCTGAATGTTGCCGACGTAACGCCGCTGCTTGTCCGACAGGTTGTCCGCCGTGTTCAGCACGTCGCTGAAACCGAGAATGCTGTTGAGCGGCGTGCGCAGCTCGTGGCTCATCGTGGCCAGGAATTCGTTTTTGATGTTGTTGAGTTCGTACAGCCGCAGATTCACGCGAGCCAGTTCATCGACCTTGCCATCGAGATCCGCGTTGACGCTGCGCAGTTCCTCCTGCACGGTGACGAGGTGTCGCAGCATCCGGTTGAAGGCGTGGCTGAGTTCTTCGAATTCGTCGCCGGTGCGGATGTCGGCTCGCATGTCGAGCTTGCCGTGAGCGATCGCGTCGCTGACTTTTTTCAGGTGCAGCACCGGTTTCGTCACGACGTAGCGGATCACCAAATAGATGGCGATGATCGACAGGACGACCTTCAGCAATTCGCCGGAAATCACGAAGGCGTTCGCGCTGTGCAACGGGGACTTCACACTGGCGAGCGGCAGCGTGATCTTCGCGGCACCCATGAATTCACCAACCTGCCGCGGGATTTTCTTCCCGTTGGCATCGGTTCTGCTTTCGTGATGATGGCACGACAGGCACGATTCGGCGGCTTTGAGCGCGACGTAGAATTGGTACTCCGGCGGATCTCCGTCGACTTCCTTGATGACGTGATCTGTTTTCCCAGACCGCAACAGGTCCAGCACTTCTCGGCCGCGCTGTTCGATCGGCACAAATTTCGGGTCCACGCCTTGGTCCAACGGATGCGAGTGCAGTAGCTCGCCCTTGAGCTCTTTTAGTTCTTCGGGCTGAACTTCAATGTCCACATTGATGAAGCTGGATTTCGTGATGTCGAGCAGCCACTCGGCCTTGCTGACCAACTCCGCGTCTGTGACCGCGCGTCGAAACGCCTCCGTGTCTTGAATCGCCTGCCAGTGAGCTTTGAGCACCACACTGGCCGCCAACGACTTGGCGGTCGTTTGAGTCGTCCGATCCAGCAAGCTCGATGTCTGCCATCGGTACAGAAAAAACGTCCCGACCGCGAGCAACGTCAGGCCGGTGCCGAACAACACCAACACCTTCAACTCAAAGTTGGCCTCGCCCAGCAGACGTTTCAGCTTGCGATACGACATGCGGGTGGGGAGGGGTTAGGGACTGGGGGCTAGGGAAGACATCGAACCACAAAGGCGAGCACGCGGCGAAGTGTATCGGCAGCGCGCGGCGGGGACAGCGAAAGAAGTCTTCCCTCCCGATCAGCCGCAGGGCGCTAGCCCCGGTTCAGTCGATACAAACCGGGGCTAACGCCCTGCGGCAAATTGTGACCAATCCGACTTGAGACTTGAGGAAGTCATTGCGTCCGCATTCCCAGCCCCTTGCCCGTCAACGCTGGCAGCGGCGACAGAAAAACGTCGATCGTTGAGCCTGCACGATGCGAGCGACTCGGCTCCGTTCGCAGGTCAGACAGGTCTCGGCCTCGCGGTCATAAACTCGATGAGCGTTCTGATAGCCGCCGCTTTGATTGAGCGCGTTGCGGTAGGTGCCGTCTCCGAGCGTCGATCCCTCGTGCTCAATCGCATCCAACAGAACGTGCTGAGTCGCCGCGTGCAGCCGGCGGGCTTGTTCGCGAGTCACTTTCGATGCCGGCCGCAACGGCGAGATGCGGGCCTCGTGCAAAATCTCGCTGGCGTACAAGTTGCCGATGCCGGCTACCAGTTTTTGATCCAGCAACGCGACCTTGATCGGCCGAGCCGTTCGCTGACAGACTTCGTGCCAGTCCGATTCCATCATCAGCAGCGCGTCTTTGCCCAGCGCATCGCTGCCCAATCGGCGAGCCAGTTCATCGGGATCGCACAGCCGGACGACCCCCAAACCACGGCGATCCCAGAACCAAACCGACTTTGTCTGCCGAGCCCGACGGCCACCAGCCATGCACCATTCGAGCCGCAAGTGCTCACGATCCGGCGGATCGGCAATCAGCATCAGCCCGGTCATTCGCGGTTCGATCACAAACGAATCGCGGCTCGACAGATCAATCACGACGCGCTTGGCCACGCGCCGCACGGCGGTCACTGTCTGCCCCTTGGCTCGCCGGGCCATCTCGTCGAACGACGGCGACAGCGTCAGTGGCCGACAAACGCATGGGCATGGGCGCAGCTCACGAAGACTCCGCCCGGTCATCACGTCACGGATACCGCGGACCATCGTTTCGACTTCGGGAAGTTCGGGCATGGCGGGGGAGTGGCGAGTTGCGAGTTGCGGACAATCACTTTGTGCGATGCTGGATGATGCTGGCGATGTCCAACAGTCGCAAGTCCGCCGATTTGCGTCTCCCCTCTGACCGACTAGACTCCGCTGAGTTGCTCACCACTCGCCACTCTTCACTCGCCACTCTCATGAAAATCCTGCTCGCCAATCCGCGCGGCTTCTGTGCCGGCGTCAACATGGCCATCGAGTGTCTCGACGAGGTCATTCGTCTGTGTGGCTCGAACGTCTTCGTTTACCACGAGATCGTTCACAACAAATACGTCGTCGAGCGGTTCACTCGGCAAGGCGTGAAGTTCGTGAATTCGGTGGACGAGGTGCCGCTCGGCTCGATCCTGCTGTATTCGGCGCACGGCATCTCACCGGAAATTCGCCGGCAGGCTCGCGAGCGGAATCTGAAAACGATCGACGCGACTTGCCCGCTGGTGACGAAGGTGCATCTCGAAGCGATCAAGTACGCGAGAGAGGGCTATCACATCATCCTGATTGGCCACGAGGGGCACGACGAGGTCATCGGCACGATGGGGGAGGCTCCCGAAAGCATCACGCTGGTCGATTCGCCGGAAGAGGTGGATCGCCTTCCGCTCGCTGTGGACGCAAAAGTCGCGTATCTGACGCAGACGACGCTGAGCGTCTTCGAGGCGAACGCCGTCATCGAACGGCTGAAGCAGCGCTACCCTGGTATCGTGAGTCCGCCCAAAGAAGACATCTGCTACGCGACAACGAACCGGCAAGAGGCGGTCGATGTGCTGGCCAAAAACGCGGACGTGGTCATCGTGCTCGGCAGTCAGAACAGTTCGAACAGCCAGCGACTGCGCGAAATCGGCCAGTCAATCAGCGGCCGAGCGTACTTGGTGGACGGCGTCCACGAATTGCCGCTCGACGAATTCGATGGCTCGGAAACGGTCTTGGTCACCGCCGGAGCCAGCGCGCCGGAAGTGGTCGTCGAAGAGTGCGTCGATGCGCTCGTGAAACGATTCCAGGCAACCGTCGAACATCCGGTCGTCCGCGAAGAGCACGTCTACTTTCCGCTGCCGAAAGAGCTGCGAGCGATGCAGGCCGCGACGTAGGTCAGGCTTCCCAGCCTGACCCGAATTGAAAAGATCACGTCAATCGTCGATCGAGTCAGCCTGGAAAGGCTGACCTACTTCTGGCTACCGCCACCCGCGCTGGCGAAACAGCCAACTCGCTGCGACCGTCCACGCGCCAACCAGTCCCGCGAGATTGATCAGGCCGGGCGCTTTCTCCAGCGGCAAGTTTTGTTTCAGGCTCAGAAACAGAAGCGGCAGGCTGTAGCTCTCGAAAGACGCATCCTTCAGCGACCCGAACGCCGAGAACTTCGTGGCCAGATAAAAGAGGACTCCACCGAAGAGCATGTAGCACAACGAGAGGACTCCGGCCGCGGCCTGCGTCCGAGCCAGCGCGGCCATCACAGTTCCAACGCTGACCAACCCGATGCTCGCCAAGGCCGTCGTCACCCAGAACAACGGATGGGCGAATGCGACGGGACGCAGAATGCCAACGATTGCCGCGCACGCGGTCCAGCCCAGCGACAAGTGGAACAGGTAGCGCGACAGCAGCAGTTCAGCGGTCGAAGCCGGGGTCAGAACCAGAGCGGTCAGCGTCCCGCGTTCGCGGTCTTGGCTGGCGAACGACACCTGCAAATGGCAGCAGGTCACGAACAGCACGATGATCAGCAGGATCGTCGCGACGAATTCTTCGGTCATCAGTTCGGTGATCGAGGATTGCTTGAGCCGCTCCATGACGGCTCCACGCGAAGTGCCGGTGATCGGCAACGTCGTTGCGGCGAACGGAGCTGTCGAACCAAAGTGTTCGGCGGTCACCGGCCAAAACCACTGCAAGTACGGCGCGATCACGTTCGGTTCGTTGCCGGGATACAGGAAGCGGAGGGTGATCTTGCCGTCGTGGGGCACGTTTTCAACGTGCCCGTCCGAGTCCGGTTCTGGCGGGACGGGCACGTTGGAAACGTGCCCCACGATTTCGATCGCACAGTCGTGCGGCGGGTAAACTTGGAAACCACTCAACGATTTCACCTCGGCCATCGAGACGACTCGGATGCGGGGATTGTCGGCCGCTCGTTTTCGAAGCAGTTCGGTCCACGGCGACGCTTCCGAGTACACGACCCAGCAATTCATTTGCGGTTTGGGTCCGGGGCGGCTGAGCGACAACAGGACCGCGATCGCCGTCAGCAGTCCCAGCAGCAACAGCGCCGACGGATTCTTCCGCAGCCGCCGAGCTTCACGGCCCACCAGAATCGCCAGCATTCTCGGTCGTGGGATCATGTGTAGGCCTGCCCGGTCAGCTTGAGAAACACGTCCTCGAATTGAAACTCCTGCGAGTGCAACCGGACGCAGGACTCGTGGCGGACGATGTCCGCCAAGCGGTTTCGCTCCGGCTCGGCATCCAGGTCGAGCCGTTCGCGAAGGACTTCTCCGGATCGCTCGTACTGCACGGCGACTTTGCGTTCGGCGTGTCGCGTGACGAAGTTGGTGGGCGTGTCGCACTCGACCAGCTTGCCGCGGCTGAGGATCGCCACGCGGTCGCAGATTTGTTCGACCTCTTGCATGTCGTGCGTCGTGATGAAGACAGTCGTGCCATCGGCGACAAGCTCGCGCAGCATGCGGCGGACCAGTTCGGTCGAATGGGCATCGAGATTCGCGGTTGGTTCATCGAGATACAGGATGCGCGGTCGATGCAGAATCTCGCGGGCGATCAGCAGCTTGCGACGCATGCCCTTCGAGTACGCTCGCACGGGCAAGTCGGCGGCCTCAGAGAGTTCCAGTTTCGCCAGCACGCGACCGACTTCGGACAGCGGGATGTCGTACAGCCGGGCGAAGAGTTCGAGGTTCTCGCGGCCGGAGAATTCCTCAATGTGGTTTTCCGTGTCGGGGACGTAGCCGAACAGCGGTTTGATGCGGTCGAACTGCTGCGGCATCCGTAATCCCGCGACTTCGACTCGCCCGCTCGACGGAGCGCGGCCGCCGATCAGCACGCGGATCGTGGTGGTCTTGCCGGCTCCGTTGGGGCCGAGGAATCCGAATAACTCTCCTTTTCGGACCGACAGGCTCAAACGATCCACGGCGACGAAACGGCCGAAGCGAACGACAAGCTGATCGAGGACGATGACGTCGGGCATGTGGACCGCACTGGCGAACTTTGTGCCGGTACGAGATCGCGGATCATCACAGCAAGCGTGTGGCGGCCGAGACCCGTCGATGTCGCTTTTTCTCAACGAATCTGCATTGCCAAACCGCCACATCGGAAAAGTTGAGCTACGATTTCGAAGGACATCGTGGACGTCGGACGCCGCCGAGGCGCGCCGAGCACGCATCTTTTACGGACGATTGGATTGAGGTCATTCATGGCTGCTCCCAGTGTTGCTCCACCACGCGGCGGTCGAGGACTCGAATCGCCCGCGCAGGACTTTGAAGAACTCAGACGGACGATCCACGGCAAGCTGGTCGAGAAGCTCGACCTGACGCGCCTGGGCGATCTGCAAGGGGACACGCTGCGCCGCGAGATTCGATTGGTTGTCGAGCACCTGTGCGACACCGAAAACCCGCTGTTGAACCGTTCGGAACGGGAGCGGCTGATCGAAGAAGTGCTCGACGAGACGTTCGGATTCGGTCCGCTGGAAATCCTGCTGAAGGAACCGGGGATCGCGGACATCATGATCAACGGGCCGAAAAACGTGTTTGTCGAAAAAGACGGCCGCGTGACGCGGCACAAGGTGACGTTTCGCAACAACGAACACTTGATTCAGATCATTGACCGGATCGTGTCGAAGGTCGGCCGCCGCATCGACGAAACGTCGCCGATGGTCGACGCGCGTTTGCCGGACGGCTCGCGTCTGAACGCGATCATTCCGCCGCTGGCGATCGACGGCCCCTCGCTGACGATTCGCCGATTCGGGTCGAAGCCGCTGACGCTCGAAGACTTGCTGCGATTCGGAGCCTTCACGCCCGAAATGGTCATGCTGCTGGAAGGGGCGATCAAATCGCGGCTGAACGTGATCATCAGCGGCGGCACCGGTTCCGGAAAAACGACGCTGCTGAACACGCTGTCGAGTTTCATCGGGGCCGATCAGCGGATCATCACGATTGAAGACGCCGCCGAATTGCAGTTGCAGCAGGACCATGTGCTGCGGCTGGAGACTCGGCCGTCGAACATCGAAGGCAAGGGGCAAGTCACGGCGACCGATCTGGTCAAGAACGCCCTGCGTATGCGGCCCGACCGGATCATCATCGGCGAATGCCGAGGCCCCGAATCGCTCGACATGCTGCAAGCCATGAACACCGGCCACGAAGGCTCGATGACCACGATTCACGCCAACACGCCCCGCGATTCCATCAGCCGTCTGGAAACGATGATCGCGATGGGAGGCATCGATTTGCCGATTCGCGCGTTGCGATATCAGTTCGCGTCGGCGGTCAACATGATCATTCAAGTCAATCGTCTGCAAGGCGGACCACGCCGCATCACCTCGATCACCGAAGTCTGCGGCATGGAACAAGACGCGATCGTCATGCAGGAGATTTTTAAGTTCGTGCAGGACGGCATCACCGAAGAAGGCAAAGCGTTCGGGCACTTCGAGGCGACGGGTGTGCGGCCGACGTTCATGACGCGGTTGGAGCAATCCGGCATTCGACTGCCAGCGAACTTGTTCGCACAACGAAAACTGGGCGGAAAGTAAACCGGAGAGTCAGTGAGCAAGGAGTTTGAATCATGTCCGTGTGGTTGATTTCGATCGCCGCCTTCGCATTCGTCGCGACGCTGGTTGCGGCCCTGTATTTCGCCAAGACCGACCTGGGTAAAACGTCCGAAGAGGAACGCCTGGAAGTGCTCACCGGCCGCCGTCGCGAAGAGTCGGAAGGCGAGACACTGATCAAAGGGGGCGACCTGCTGAAGGAAACCGCCTCCAGCGCGTCCAGCCTGGTCGGTCAGCTTGGCCGAAAATTCACCGGGCTGGGCACGTACTTGGAACAAGGCGGCTGCAAGATGTCGCCCGACAAATTCCTGTGGCTCATTCTCAGCGGCCTGGGACTCGGCGCGTTCTTGGGCTGGGCGGCTCGATTGCCCGCGCCGATGTATCCCGTCTGCGGGTTGGCGATCGGCAGCTTGCCGCTGATGTGGGCGTGGTGGAAACGACGGTCTCGATTCAAAAGGTTCATGGCGCAACTTCCCGATGCGTTGGGGCTGATCGCTCGCGCGCTGCGGTCCGGACACAGTTTGGCATCGGCCATCAACGTCATCGTCGATGAAATGCCGGCCCCAATCTCGGTCGAATTCGGCATGGCCTACGAAGAGCAAAACTTGGGAGTGCCCGTCGATAAAGCGCTGCGCAGCATGTTGAAGCGAATGCCCAATCTGGACTTGAAATTCTTCGTGACTGCGGTCGCGATTCAGAAACAGTCGGGCGGTGACCTGGCGGAAATCCTCGACAAAATTTCGTACGTCGTCCGCGAGCGATTCAAGATTCTCGGCACGGTCGCGGCCCTGACGGCGGAAGGCCGGCTGAGCGGGATTGTGCTGATGGCGTTGCCGCTGGCACTGTTCGTCGCCGTGTATTTCCTCAACCCCGAATACGTCATGTTGCTGTTCACGACCGCTGAGGGTCGCCAGATGGTCACGATCGCCATCGTCATGCAGTTGATCGGTGCGTACGTCATCAAACGGATCGTGAACATCAAGGTCTGAGATTTGAGATTTCAAATTTGAGATTTGGTTTTTGAGATTTCACTGAGGTCAATCATGGACATCATGCAGATTCTTCCCTGGGCGATCTTTGGCTGCATCACTTGCGTGGTGTTGGTGCTGATGTCGGTCATGAACAAGAGCAAGTCGCGAGCGATGGAACGCCTGGAGGAACTGCGCGACCCGACTCTGCGCGACAAGGAGCGGCTCGGGAAAGAAAAGAATGGCATGGCCGCTGCGCTCGAGAAGGCGGCACCGTCGCTCTCGCAGGCGATGGCTCCCAAGAGCGAAGAAGAACGCAATCACCTCAAGCTGCGTTTGGCGAATGCTGGCTACAACAACCCGAATGCCGCTTCGTTGTTTCTGACGATCAAGGTTATCGCGGTAGGCGTCGGTGTGGTGATCGGTGGCGGCATCGGCGTGACGATGTATGGTCTGAAGCTCAACAGCCTCACCGCTCTGCTGATCGGAGGCGGTGCCGGATGTTTCATTCCGGAATTGGTGCTCGCTGTTCTGAAAAGAGGCCGGCAGGACAAAATCTTTATGCAACTGCCCGATGCCCTGGACTTGCTGGTCGTCTGCGTCGAGGCAGGCTTGGGTTTGGATTCCGGAATGCGGCGTGTCTCGGACGAGCTGAAGGACGGTGCTCCGGAACTCTGCGAAGAATTCGATCGCTGCAACATGCAGCTTCAGATGGGCAAAGTCCGTCGCGAGTGCCTGCGCGAAATGGGTACGCGGACGGGTGTGGACGACATGCGAGCCCTCGTCACGACGCTGATCAACGCCGAGCGGTTTGGATCGTCCATTGGTCCGGCCCTGCGCACGCAATCCGATACGATGCGTCTGAAACGACGTCAATACGCCGAAGAGCGTGCTCAAAAGACCGCCGTGCAGATGCTGTTTCCGCTGGTGCTCTTCATTTTTCCTGGCATCTTCGTGGTGCTGGTCGGTCCGGCGGCCGTGATGATGATGCAGAACTTCAAGCTGTGACGGACGTCCGGCGGGTGGCTCGCCCGTCTCTCCGAACGTCGGGGAAAAGTGCCCCGAGATACCGGCACGACGCGCAAGCGAGTGGTTTTTCTCGAACAATCACTCGCTTGCGCGTCGTGCTAGAGATCAGAGCACTTTTCCCAAGTTGAGACATTGCCTTGCCGTGGGAAAAACCGCCTTGGGCGCAGACAGGATCGCGAAGGGACGATAGGTTGTTCCGCGATCCGGTCGCCGCGATTGGCGCGAACGACTCCCACCTCGTCTCGACTCCCCCCAAGGAATGCTGACATGAAGACGAAAACCACGCTCCTGGTTCTGGCTCTGGTGACTTCTCTGGTGCTGCCGCGATTGACCGCTGACGAAAAAGACAAACTCAACGGTGCCAAGTGTCTGGTCGCCGCCAAGAACGCCGCCAAGGAAGACAAATCCGTCGAATACCGCGGAGCGAAGATTTACTTCTGCTGCGAGAATTGCCCCAAGGCCTACGAGAAAGACAAAGCCAAGTTCGCGACGAAGGCCAACCATCAGCTCACGCTGACGGCTCAAGCCAAGCAAGAGAAGTGTCCGCTCAGCGGCGAAGCCATCGACAAAGACCAGACCGTTGATATCGCTGGCGTGAAAGTCTCCTTCTGCTGTGGCAACTGCAAAGGCAAAGCCGAGAAGGCTGAAGGCGATGCCAAGCTCGAACTCGCGTTCGCCGACAAGGCGTTCGACAAGGGCTTCAAGGTCGAGAAGAAGAAGTAATTTCCTCCACCTGAGACCGCGATCACAAAAGCCCGGCTTGTTCGACAAGCCGGGCTTTTCGCTTTGCCGGAGCAACCGCCATGCGATGCCGATGGAAGTGCCTGTTGGTGTGCCTGTGGCTGGCCCCCGAACTTGCATTCGCGGGCGGCGTCGGCGTGCAAGCGCATTGGTTGTGGAACAGCCGCTACCCGCGCGCTGGCGAAACGATTCGGTTACAGCGCGAATTCAATGTGGCCGACTCCGTCGAACATGCGGACCTGCGCGGTTTGGCAGATGATCGAGCGACCGTTTTTCTCGACGGTCGCAACGTCGCGGAGTTCACTTCGACTCGACGATTCGCGACCGCGAAAGTTCCCTCGCTGAAGGCCGGCAAGCATCTCCTCGAAATTGAGGCGACCAATCATGCCGGCGCGGCGGGAGTGTGGTTGCAATTGGATTGGACTGCCGACGATGGTCAGACTCACCGACTGGTCACCGACGGTGATTGGGAAGTTCGCGACGCGCGCGGCGAATGGCGGCGCGCGGTGAGTTTGGGGTTGCTCGGCATTGCTCCCTGGGGGCGACCGGCTGGGGAACTCGACGACTACGACCAATGGAAACGAGCGATCGGCACGAGCCAAGCCCATGAGGCTGCCCAGGTCCGCGTCGTGTCGGGTTTTGAAGTCGAGTTGGTGCGCAGCTCCCAAAAGGGCGAAGGCTCGTGGGTCAGCCTGACGTTCGATGCGAAAGGCCGCTTGATCGTCGGCCGCGAAGGAGCCGGTATTTTGCGGATGACGCTGCCGAAAGGAGACACGTCCGACGCCATCAAAGTCGAACTCATCAACGACAAACTGCAAGAGTGCCGCGGCCTGCTTTGGGCATTCGACAGCCTCTTCGCGAATGCGAACAACTCGAAAGGGCTATACCGGTTGCGCGACACCGACGGCGACGATCAGTTCGACGAAGTCAAACTCTTGAAAGCGACTGGCGGAGGAGTCGGACACGGACGCAACGCGCTGACGCTCGGACCGGACAATCTGATTTACGTGATTCACGGCAACAACGTGCTCGTCGCGGAGACGGATCGCACGCTTCCCGACGACTCACCGCTGCGGCATCTCGCCGAAGATCGGCTGCGGCCTGCGTTCTGGGATCGGTTCATGTTCGATTCCGACGCCAAGGTGCCGGCCGGTTACGTCGCTCGCACGGATGCCGATGGTTCGATGTGGCAAGTTGTCGCCGGTGGGTTCCGCAATCCCTACGGCGTGGACTTCAACGCGGACGGAGAACTGTTCACGTTCGACGCCGACAATGAAGGGGATCAGGGGACGTCGTGGTATCGGCCGACGCGGATCAATCACATTGTCAGCGGAGGCGATTATGGATTTCGGCAAGGCTCGGCGAATCGACCGGGGCACTTTGCCGAGAACCTGCCGAGCATTCTCAACATGGGCTTGTCGTCTCCGACAGGCGTAAAGTCGGGACATCGCGGCACGTTCCCGTCGCCGTATCGCGAGGCGATGTTCGTCTGCGATTGGTCGTACGGTCGCATCCACGCGATCCATCTCGATCCCGATGGAGCGTCATACCGCGCCCGCTCTGAAGTGTTCCTCGAAGGTCAACCGCTGAACGTGACCGACGTGACGTTCGGCCCCGACGGCGCGATGTACTTCGTCACCGGCGGACGCGGCACGCAGTCGGGGCTGTATCGAGTCCGACCCGTGGGGCAGGTTTCCAACCTGCCCGGCCGAAAAGGGCAGGCTAAAAGCCTGCTCCACGAGAAGCGCCGACAACTCGAACGCTGGCACACGGTCGTGGACTCGGCCGCGATCGGCACGTTGTGGCCGTCACTGGGGAGCGACGACGTTTGGCTGCGGCACGCGGCGCGAGTCGCGTTGGAACGTCAGCCGGTCAACGAATGGAGCGAACGTGCGTTGAAGTCGCCGACGACGCTTGAATCGGCGACGATGACGATCTCGGCGTTGTTGGCGCTCGCGCGCGTCGCAGGCGAGCCGCCCGCGCTACAACCGATTTGCGAAAGGCTCAACGCGCTGTCGTTTGAGAAACTCTCGACCGAACAGCGGCTTGATGCGTGGCGGGTGTACGCAGTTGCTTTCACGCGATTGGGAAAGCCGTCGGAGCCGCTCGCGAAATCGGTGACCGACGTACTCGCGAAGCAGTTCCCGCAGGAACTCGAAGAGCCGAATCAAAAGCTGTGTGAGTTGCTCGCGTACCTCGAATGGCCGCCGCTGGTCGAGCAGGCAATGCCTCGGCTGGAAGCGGCGGTTGAACAGGCCGACAAGCTGGCGTACCTGACGACTCTGCGCAACGTCCCGGTCGGCTGGACGCTTGATCTGCGACGGAGGTACTTCGCCGAGCTGCGCAAGGCGGACTTGTTCGACGGTGGCAACTTGTTACCGATCGCGATCAACGGGATTCGCGAAGACGCGCTGGCAATGTTGTCTGCTGACGAGCGTCGTGAACTGGGAACGGTTCTTGAGCCAGCGGCGGAAGGGGGCGGCGACATCGTGGCCGTGACCGCCGCGCGGCCGGTTGTTCGGGAATGGAAGCTCGAAGAGTTGGAAGCGACCCTCAAAAATTTGGCTGCCCCGCGCGACGTCGCACGGGGCGAGCGGCTGTTTCGCGAAGCGCTGTGCATTCGTTGTCACCGGTTTGGAACCGAAGGCCGCACGCTGGGGCCTGACCTGACATTCGTGGCCAGTCGCTTCGGGCCGCGTGATTTGTTGGAACACATTGTGGTGCCCGCGAAAGTCATCGACGGCAAATACCGACAAACAACGATCGAGACGAAGTCCGGAAAAGTGTTGGTCGGCCAAGTGGTTGGTGGCGATGGACAGAATCTGCTGCTCGCCCCTGATCCACTGCGGCCGACAAAAGTCACGAAGGTTGCCCTGAACGAGATCGAGACTCGTCAGGCGAGCCTGGTTTCGCCGATGCCGGTCGGACTGCTGAACTCGCTGACGGAATCGGAGATTCTTGATCTGCTCGAATACCTGCGGGTTGGACGGCGGTGATTGACACCAAATCGTGACTGCCGTGGTACTCAGGGTTTCTGAAGGAAGTCCGGCCGCTCGTCACAGTTCAGTCGGGTGATTAACCTGCACGGGTCATTTGGGCCGCCGACGTGGAATATCCCGTCGCGTCTTTTGTCGAGGAGAACATGGTGCAAAGTCTTCAACGCCGTTGGCGAATGCTGAGCGTGATTGCATTTCTGGTCGTCACATTGGTGTCTCAGTCAGCCATTCAGGCTCAGACCAAAGAGCCGGAGAAATCCACTGTGCCGGTGCGCGAGCAGGCGATCCCGCTGGCGATCCTGTGTGCCAGTGGATTTGAACGCTGGATGTCGAACATCGATTACCTCTTCGGGACGATTGAGCGCGAGGAGCTGTCGGACTACGTCGGCGGCAAGCTGGCGAATGTCAACGACTTCAAAGGCTTCGACAGAGACAAACCGCTCGGGATGCTGATCTTTCTGCGGCCGGGGCTGATCCCGCAGCCGTACCCGGTGACGTTCGTCCCGGTGAAGAATCTGGCAGACGCGATCGGCACGGTGAGCAGCGGACCGTTCAAGGTGAAGAAAGTTGATGACACGCACTACGACTTGATCGCTGGCAATCAGACGTTTTATGCAAAGCTCGTCGGTGACTACGCCTGGATTGCCACCCAGGCCGATCAGCTCGATTACGAATTCCCGGACCCTCTGGCCGTGACGAAGCGGATTGCCGACCGATACGACATCGCCATCGAGTTCAATCTGACGCAAGTGCCGGAAGGGATGAAGCACATCTTCCTCGACTTTCTGCGAGCCAGCACCGAGACCTCGATTCAGCAGCGTGACGGCGAACCGAACACCGCGTATCAGTTGCGGCGGCTCAACGCCCTCGACACGCTCGACTTTCTCGACCAACTGCTGCTGCAAGGGGAACGGCTGACCCTCGGCGCGAAGGTCGATCCGAAGAGCAAACACGCGACCATTGAATTGGACGTCATGGCCAAACAGGACAGCGC
>CAMDPK010000038.1 GCA_945904015.1 Candidatus Kuenenia stuttgartensis
CGGTCGCGAGTCACACCCGGCGTCGGGTCCACGACGGAGACGAGCTTGTGAGCGAGCCAATTGAGAATCGAACTCTTGCCGACATTCGGCCGGCCAATGATGGCCACTTGTGGGACGGGCATAGGCGGGGATCACGGAAATCGAGACACGTTGATTTGTGGGGGGCGGAGTCTATCGGCTGGGCGACTCGATGACGACGCTGTAGCCTACGAGGATGTCCGCCAAATCGTTCCAACTGAGAGAAGAATTGCTTCGCTGGTGCCCCCACGTTGTTTCGGCCGAAGCGGCTCCGGCTCGTCCAACTTTGGCCGAAGCAGAGGCGTATTGCCGACAGTTGGCGACGTCACATTACGAGAACTTTCCGCTGATCGCTCGCCTGTTGCCGCGCGACCTGCGGCAACCATTTTTCAATGTTTATGCCTATTGCCGCTGGTCCGACGACCTGGGGGACGAGTTGGGGGACCGAGAACTTTCGACGCGCTTGCTGGGCTGGTGGCGCGGCGAGTTGGCTCGGTGCTGGGCGGGTGAGGAAATGGCGCATCCGGTGTTCGTCGCTCTGCAACGGACAGCGAAGGAGTTCGATCTCTCACGCGAACCGTTCGATGATTTGCTGACGGCGTTCGAGCAAGATCAGCGAGTCACCTCGTACAACACTTTCGATGAGTTGCTCGGCTATTGCCGGAACAGTGCGAATTCGGTTGGCCGGATCGTGTTGCGGTTGTGTCGCTGTGACGACGAACGATCGGTCGCGCTGTCGGATTCAGTTTGCACTGGCTTGCAGTTGGCGAATTTCTGGCAGGATGTCGCTCGCGATGCGGACATCGGCCGAACGTACTTGCCGCTGGAGGACTGCGAACGGTTCGGGTACTCGCGAGAGGAGTTGGCGAATCGAGTGACGAACGAAGCGTTTGTGGAAGTGATGCGATTTGAGGTCGAGCGTGCTCGCGAGTTTTTGCAGGCGGTGCGCGAATTGGCTCCTCGATTGCGTGGCCGGCTGCAAGTTGTCATCGAGTTGTTCGGCGAAGGGGGCTTGAAGATTTGCGATCGCGTGGCCTCGATCGGCTATCGAGTTTGGGAACAACGGCCCGTCGTGACGACGTGGGATGTGGCGTGGTTACTCGCGAAGTGTCTGATGCGGCCGCTGATGCTGGATTGGCGTGTCTGGCGACGGACGCTTCCCTCGCGAAAGGTGTACGCCACCCGCGGTTCAAGCCCGCCGAAATCCGCGCCGACAAACTCGGACGACGCCTTGCACAAGGTGGCCGAATGAGTCGCACGTTGCTCGATGATTGCTACGACCACTGCATCCGGCTAACGAAACGGACGGCCGGCAATTTCTATTATTCGTTCTGTGGCCTGCCCGCTCCGCAATTTCGAGCGATGTGCGCGTTGTACGCCTTCATGCGCGTGACCGACGACTGGGGAGACGACGCGCAGCGTGCGCCGGCTCAGCGAATCGCGGATTTAGACGACTGGCAACAGGCTCTGACATCCGCCTTGCGACCGGACTGGTCGGTCGCGGAAATCACCGGCTGGTCGGAGGCGGCTCGCACGGTCTTGCCGGCCATGTCCGATGTGACCGAGCGATTTTCGATTCCGCATGGGCACCTGTTCGCCGTCGTGCGCGGGGTGCGGTCGGATTTGGAATTTGAAATCTCAAATCTCAAATCTCAAATCGAGACAAAACGGTTTCAAACCTTCGATCAACTCGCGGACTACTGCTATTTGGTCGCCGGAGCGGTCGGGTTGTGCTGCATTCACATCTGGGGCTTTCACGGCTCGGAGGCTGTGCAGCGGGCGATCGACTGCGGCACCGCATTTCAACTGACGAATATCCTGCGCGACGTCGGCGAAGATGCAACAGCAGGGCGTGTGTATCTGCCAGCCGAAGACATGCAGCGATTCGGTGTGACTGTCGAGGACTTGATTGCTCAGCGTTGCGACGAACGTTTTCGTGCGCTGATGACGTTTGAAGCCGAGCGAGCGAAATCGTTCTACGCCCTGGCCGAGCAACTGCTGCCGTGCCTGGAGCCTCACGGTCAGCCGATCATGAAGGCGATGTTGCAGCTCTACGGCGGGTTGTTGCGCGAAATTGAGCGGCGCAAGTTCGACGTCTTCGGGAAGCATGTCTCGCTGCCACGCTGGCGCAAATTGTGGATCGCGGCCGATGCACTGATCCACCAACGACTGTTGAGTTGAACTCGGAGCCACCGCGTCATTCCCAGTCCAGACCCTGCCGACGTAATTCCGTCTGCAAGTGGCCCAAGTCCCACAGTTCCACCGACTGGCTGGAGCAGCGTGCGATCCAACGTCCGTCCGGGCTGAAGCTGATGGCACCGTCGTACGAGCGATCTGGTTGTTCGAGGATCGCGACTTCGCGGAAAGTTTTGGCGTCGAACAGGTGGACGGCGGCGTTATCGGGCGTGACCGCCAGGAGCCGGCCGTCGGGGCTGGCCGCGCACCAGCCGCTGGCGTCGGACGCATCGCGGCGTCGGAGTTCCCACAGCGATTTGCCTGAAGCGACTTGGATCAGTCGGTAGCGGCGGCTGTCTCCGGCGAGGATCGCCTGGCAATCGGCGGTGAAAACGCACGTCGCGCTGAAAGCGTCCGGCCAAATGTCTTTCAGGAATTTTCCGGTCCGTGCGTCCCACAGCCAAATGCCAGATCCTTGCCAAGCGGAAGTCGCGGCGAATTGGGCGTCGGGGCTGATCGCGATGATGCTGGCCTTCGAGTGTCCGTCGAGCAGAATCTCGGCAGGATTGTCTTCGCGCCAGATGCGGGCCTTCGCGGCTTCGATGATGCCAGCGACACAACGACCGTCACGCGAGGCCGCGAGGTGTCGCGACGCGCTGCCGTAGGTTCCCGATTGCAGAACGGAAACATCACCAAACTGTTGAGGCTCGGCGAAGAATGGCTGAGTCTCGACGCAGCTCGTCGTTCCGCAGAAGAGTGTTGGCTGGCCACTCTTCACGCCGAACACAACACCTCGGCATTCGGACGGACGGTGTTGCCGGACTTGTCCGCTGAGCACATCCATCAGAAACACACCGCCGGGAGTCGCAGTTGCCAGAGTACGGCTGGCGGCGTCGAATTCCGCCTGCAAGGCTCCGTGCGATTTCTTGAGCGGCAAATCGAGACGACGGAATTCGCGGCTTTGCCCGATGCGATACAGCGACACATGGAAGCTGTCGTACAACGCGACTCGTGGTCGAAGCGTCTCGGACTCGGATGGCTCGGCCGTCGTGGACGGCGCGTCGATGAACCGCGCGAAGCGGCCCACGGAAATCGTCGATAGCCGCGACTTGTGCAAGTCCCAGAATTCCGTTTCTTCGCGGTGCGTTTCAATCGCCAGCAGTCGATCGTCCGAGCTGAAGCCGTAGGTGTGAATGTTGGTCCGCCGAATCGGTCCAAGCTGACCTTGGATGGCATCCCAGACCACCAGATTTTTCTCAGCATCGCTGATCGCCAGCCAGCGACCGCCGCGCGACCAGCTTCCAAAGCGAAACTCGCCGGGCAATGAAAACGACGTGGCCTGTTTCCCGGTCGTGATGTCCCAAACGCAAATCTCCGTGCTGCCTGTGCCCGCACGGAAGAAGGTCATTTGATTCGGCTGCGGCCCGGCGATCGTGTTGATCGGCACGAAGGGAAACGGAAACGCGCGGACTTGATCGCGGGTTTTCAGGTCGATGATGCGAACTTCGCCACTCGACGCTGCGGGGACGTACGTCACCAGCAATTCACCGTCGCGGCTGAAGTCGGTGAACGGCCAGCCCGGTTCGGAGGGAACGGTGCAGCAAACCTGACGTGATTCCAAATCCCAGACCAAAGATTGTTCGCGTCCGGGAGCGACGTTGTGAACCATCAACCAGCGCGTCGCCGGGCTGAACTGCGCCGACACGGACGATCCCTGCCCGTCGAACGGCGGAGGCAGCGTGAACTCCAGCCGCCCGGCTGCGTCGTGGACCTCGACTCCTTCGGCCGCCGCGCTGCGCGCGTAGCGATCTCCGCGTGGGCTGAAGTCGAGCTGATATCGCCCCGACGTGTGCGTAAATTCCTTGTCGAGCGACAGATCATCGTGCAGGGCGAGACACGCGATCGCTTCGTCGCGGAGCCGTTTCTTGTCGTCTTCGACGATGCTCAATTCGCGACCGAGTTCGACCGCCCGCTCGATCAATTTCCAAGCGGCATCGCGACGGCCGGCTCGGTCGCTGCGGCGAGTCAGTCCAACTTGTGCGACCAGCGATTGCCATTCGTTGTGTCGAGATTTGAGTTCGTTGCGGCGTGCCTCATCACGGGCGACCGCGACCGCATCGCGTTCGACCTTCAGCCGCCCGGCCACGCCCCAGCCCACGACCGCAGCCGCGATCAGCAGCAACAAACCTGCCGCCACCAGCGGCCGATTGTGCCGTGCCCAACGAGCGGCATGTTCCAGCAAGCTGGGCGGCTTCGCATGAATCGGTTCATCGTTCAGGAATCGCCGCAGGTCGTCCGCGAACTCCTGAGCCGACGGAAATCGATCCGCCGGGTTCTTCTCGATGGCCTTGTGGATGATCGTCTGCAACTCACGCGGCAGGTGGGGACGCAATCGGCACAGCGGACGGGGTGACTCGAAGATGATGTGCCGCAGCAGATCGGCTCGGCTGATTTCCGGGAACGCGGGCTGCCCCGCCAGCAGCTCGTACAAGGTGATTCCGAGCGAGTAAATATCGGTGCGGTGATCGATCGGAATGCGTCGTGCCATCGCCTGCTCGGGGCTGAGATATCGCAGCGTTCCCATTAAGTCGCCCGACAATGTCACGCTCGGCAAGTCAGCGACTTGAGCCAGTCCAAAGTCCATGACCCAGACATCGCCGTGCGTGTCGACGATCAGGTTCGACGGCTTCACGTCGCGATGAATCACTCCCATCTTGTGAGCATGATCGAGGGCCTCGGCGACCTGCTGTCCCCACTTCACGACGTCGCGAGTGTCGCACGGTACGTAGCCATCACGCTCCGCGTGATGAGCCGAACGCTCACTCGACGTCGTTGAATCATCCGGCTCGTCACGAAGAGCGTGACGGCTGCGTTCGATTTCCGCGTCCGCATCGGTTGGCAGCATCGAACTGAGACTCTTGCCGTCGATGAGCTGCATCGCCAAGTAGTGCGTGCCGCGCGATGAACCGACGTCAAAGACCTGCACGATGTGCGGGTGACTGAGCCGCGCGACCGCTTGAGCCTCCAGTTGAAACCGGCTGAGCCGCTTCGGATCAAGCACCGCGTTGGGCGGCAACAGTTTCAAAGCGACTCGCCGATTGAGCCGGCGGTCGAGGGCCTCGTAGACAACTCCCATGCCTCCGCGACCGAGTTCGCGCACCAGTTCGTAGTCGCCGATGACCTCGTGGCCGACCCGCTGCGGCGGGCCAGCGTCGGTCGTTTCCGTTCTGGTTTTCAGCGACAGACTGCCGGAAAGTCGGATGCTGGCGGCGTCCGCCACGAGCGACACGCCGCCACAATCCGAGGCGACTGTCGGTAACACGAACGGCGGCAGGCTGCCGGAATCGTCATCGAATCCGTCGTCCGCTTCGGGCCGTTCGTCGTTGTGGGCTCGTTGAAGTGTCATGAGGGAATTAGATCAAGAGGAGGATTGCGCGTCTCGGCATTTACTCAACGGCAGGCTCCGTCGGCTGTCGCGGTTGGCCGGGACGATCTTAAACTGTCGGCCATGTCCGTCGCCGCACCGTCCGCCGCACCGCTGACCGCGACCGCCGAGTCGCCTCTGGCGAAGCTGTCCACGATGTGGACGATGCTGCGGCGGGCTCATGGCGGGCCGGGGCATTCGGAGTTGGCGGCGCAGTTGGAGTTCCTGCGCCGGTATCAAGGGGCTGTGTTTCGGTTCCTGTTGACGTCACTGAAGGATCAAGATGCCGCGTTGGAGATGCTGCAAGAGTTCGCTCTGAAATTCGTTCGCGGCGACTTCCGCAACGCGAGTCCATCCAACGGCCGCTTCCGCAGCTTCTTGAAAACGGCGCTGGCCAACCAGATGCGCGACTACCGCGCCAAGCTGGCAACACGCCGCAAACACGAAGCGGTTTCGGTCGAGGATATTTCGGATTCATCCGATCGATCGGAGCACTTGAACGATCCTCCGTTCGAGCATTGTTGGTCTGAGGAATTGTTATCGCGCGCGTGGACCGCGCTGCTGGACCACGAACGTTCCAGCGGCCAACCGTTCTACACGGTCCTGCGTCTGCGGGTCGAACACGGCGACAAGACTTCATCGGCATTGGCGAGCCTCGTCACTCACGAGCGGGGTCTGATTCCGCCAATGTCCGACGCATCGTTTCGCAAGGCCCTCCAACACGCTCGCGAGAAGTTCGCCGAGTTGCTGATTGTCGATATCGCCAGTCAATTCGTGGACCCCACGATCGAGAATGTCGAAGCCGAGTTGATTGAACTGCACCTCCTCCCGTACTGCCGTTTCGTATTCGCGAAATGGCGAGCGGCTGGGCGTTAGCCCACCGAGAAAACTTTCGACCCCGGCTCGATGAAAGCGAAACTGGTGGGGCGGCGCTCGAACCGAGCTTGTCCCAGCCTACAAATTCTAAATCTCATCAATCCACGCGGCGTTGAAGACAAACGCTTCGGCGAGTGCGGCAGTGATTGCGGCGATATCCGCGGCATCGCGAGTGACGACATCGCCGACATCAACTCCTGCTCCGCTGCCACCCGCGATGGTGTCGGCACCGGCGTCCCCCTTGATCGAATCCACTCCGTCCTTGCCGAGGCAGATGTCGTTGCCCGCTCCGCCCGACAGCGTGTCCTTGCCCGCTCCGCCGATGAGCGTGTCGTTGCCGTTGCCGCCAAGCAGCGAATCGTCGCCCGTGAAACCGGAGAGGCCATCGTTTCCTTCGCCGCCGTCGAGCGTGTCGTTGCCCGCTCCGCCGTTGAGCGAGTCGTTGCCGTTCTCGCCGAGCAGGCTGTCGTTGCCGTCGCCCCCTTTGAGCGAGTCGTTGCCTTCACCACCTTTGAGCGTGTCCAGATCTCCGCCGCCGTTGAGCGAGTCATTGCCAGCGCCGCCGAGAATGCTGTCGTTGCCGAAGCCGCCGTCGATCGAATCGGCCGCAAGACCACCGGTGAGCGTGTCGTTGAAGCCGCTACCGAACAGCGTCACAGAACCTCGGAAAGTCGAGGCATTCAGCGACACACCGGCGGGCGAAAACGCGGCACTGAGCTGAGCTCGTTCGATGCCACGCAGCGTTTCGATTTCGGTGTCGCCAAAGAGATTGACCAACGTCAACCGCGTCGGCGTGAGGGTCGCATTCAGCGTGAACTCAGCGATCGCGTCCGAGCCAGCGCCGCCGTCGATCGTGTCCACTCCCTCACCCGCGCTGACGGTATCGTCGCCCGCTTGGCCGAGGACTCGATCGTCTCCGTCATCGCCGCTGACCGAATCGTTACCGGTCCCGCCGAGCACAACGTCGTCATCGTCGCCGCCAAGCACCGTGTCGTTCCCGTCGGCACCGTTGAGCGAATCATTGTCTTCGTCGCCCGCCAGTAGATCGTTCCCTTGCCCGCCGTTGATTGTGTCGTTGTCTTCGCCGCCGAGAAGCTGATCGTTCCCCACGCCGCCATCGATGACATCGCGACCCTCGCCACCTTGCAGCGAATCGTTGCCGGCATCGCCGAAGAGGCGGTCATCTCCGTCGCCACCAAACGCCGAGTCATTGCCGGTTCCGGCAGTGATTTGATCGGTCCCGCTGCCGCCATTCAGGCTGTCGTCGCCGTCTCCGCCGAAGACCGTGTCGTTGCCGTCCTCGCCAGAGATCGTATCTGCTCCGATTCCGCCGTCGAGTTGATCGTCGCCGGTGCCTCCCTCCAGGACATCGGTACCGAGGCTCGAATTCAGAAGATCGTTCCCCGCATCGCCAATGAGCGTGTCCGCTCCGGCAGTTTTGCCACCGTCATCATCATTGAGCACGTCGTTGCCGATGCCGCCACGCAACAGATCGTCCCCTTCGCCCCCTTGGATCGAGTCGGCTCCCGCGTCGCCGTTCGCTTCGTCGTTGCCTTTGCCACCCTCCAACGAATCGTCGCCGTCGCCGCCGTTCAACACATCCAGTCCGTCGCTGCCATCGACCGAATCGTTGCCCGATCCGCCATTCAGCAAATCGTCCCCCTCTTGGCCGTTGAGCACGTCGTTCCCTTCGTGACCGAAGAGCTGATCGGGCCCCAATCCGCCGTTCATCGAATCGTCACCAGTGCCCCCTTGGATGAGATCGTCGCCATCGCGGCCGATCAGCACGTCGTTGCCGTCGCCACCCGACAATTCGTCGGCCGAGTCGGTCCCGTCGAGCGTATCGTTGCCAACTCCTCCGATCAGCAAGTCTCCAGCGCTTCCCAACTGCGCACCGCCCGAATCGCCAACAACGAGATCGTCGCCGCCGCCGCCATCCGCCGTGTCGCTGCCGACGCCCGTGTGGATTTCGTCACCGCCGTCCTCACCGTAAAGCTGATCCTCGCCGCTGCCGCCATCGAGGTAGTCGGCTCCCACACTCCCTTGAATGAGGTCGTTGCCTGCGTTGCCGAACAAATAGTCGGTCTTCAAGCCGCCGCGAATGATGTCGTTGCCGTCGCCACCGCGAAGCGTGTTGATGCCGTCACTGGATTCCAGAACATCGTCACCCGCGCCACCGGACACCGAGTCGTTGCCATGTCCGGTCGTGATCGTGTCGTTTCCCTCGCCGCCGAGGACGTGCGTCGCCACGTTGGCAGACCCCAGTCGCAGCGAATCGTTGCCAGCGAAAGCATTCACCAACAGGGTGAACTGTTCGCCCACGAGACGTCCGCTGAACTCTTCGTCCCAACTCTGACTGGATGTCAGAGTGTCGTTCCCGGGCGATAAGAACACTTCCAATCGGCGACTGGGTGCCCTGAATGTCACACTTTCAAAGGGACGCCGTGTTCCGACAGGATCCTCGAAGAAGTTTCGCCCGGTCCCTCCAAAAAAGATCCCGCCATCAAGGGTCTCCACGAGGGTCGCGTCCAAGTCCACCAGCGCCGACAGCGGATCAAAACGGACGAAGGCCACTTCGCTATTGGCCAACAGAGTAATTGGCTCCAAATCCACAAACTCAATCCGAGTTTGATCGAGCGTAATCAGACCGTCCTCGAAATCGGCGTACTCAACGCCGACTTCGTTGAACTGCCGACTTCCACCAATGATCTCGATGCTGTCGCCTGCCGCGGTCGCCTCGCCGCCGCCGTCGAAGTGGAAGTCTTGCATCGAGACATCGCTTCCCGACAAGTCCAACCGCAGCGTGTCGTCGCCCGCAGTCCCCATGATCTCCAGCCGCTGCCGGCCATCGAACGGCATTTGGAACAGCGGCGAGCGGTCGCCACCCGAACTCTGCCCCGCCAGCGTCAGCAGCCCGCCATCGACGAAGATGTCGAACGACGCGAACCCCGAACCGCCGCTGCTGGCTGGGCTGGGCAACGGAATCTGCATTGCTGGAGAACTGCTTAAGCCTTCGCTGCCTTTGAAGTCGCGAATGGTAATTGAATAGTCTTCGACCTCACCGTCCGCCGCTTCGCCGCCTGCCGACAAGCCACCGGCCGAACTGATGCGGAACCGGGCGAATGTCGCGCCCGCTATCGACAGCGGCGCGAAGTATGCAGGTCTAGGATTTGAGAAGCCACTTGACGCGGGTACGAAGTACTCACCTCCCGGCACGGTGAACGAGATCAAATTGTCTCCCGCCACGACGGCAATGCTCGCTCCCGTCAGTTGGTCCCAACTATCGAATCTCCCGTCGCGGCCGAAGTCGATGAACGCATCCAGAAAGCCGGCGGCGGACGCGTGAATAGTGACGCTCGAAGTCAGATCAAACGCGTCCCTGCGGAACAGCACTGGGGACAGGAACGTCACGCCGTCTTCGTCGTCGGTGCCAGCGGGCGAAAGATCGTCGCCATCGGCGCCGGCACTGGGCCGTCCGTCGAATTCACCATCGCGGTTCGAGCCCAGTTTTGGACCCGTGCTGGTGATGCGATGCCGCGCTCCGTCGTTCGACAAAAACGTCCTGTAACCATCGTTGCTCACCTGAGCGGTTTGGGTGCTCGCCACAGGATTGCCGTCGTCGTTGGAAACATAGACCGAATCCGGTGCGTCGCCAAAATCCATCAGCGTTCGAGACTCAATGAATTCGATCAGCGAAGTGCTGAACTGGTGCGCTGGCGAACCTCGATACCTGGCCGCAAGGCCGTTGAAGCCAGAACGCAGATCATCCGTCTGCAATGTGGCGACGCCGTCTTCGTTCAAAAGTGCCGTGCCCACAACGGTCTCTTCGTGAGTTCGCAGCGCGGCGACAAAAGCATAGCCATATTCGGAAAGGTCCAACGGGCCTTTCTGTTGGTCCCGATCACCTTCTCTGTACAGGGACTGCGCAGTGGAGATCGTCCTCAAGCCCGAAAGGGCGTTCGTCCCCGTGGTGATGCCGGCCCGCAGATCGAATTCCGCCACGCCATCGCCATTCACGTCGCCAACAGCGATTCGCACGCCGCCGCGAAACTCGGACGCGAACGCGAGTTCGCTCAACAGGAACGAGCCGTCCGCTTGAAACACCTTCACCTGCGGCAAGCTGCCCGGACCCTTGGCCGCGAGAATCTCCGGTAGCCCGTCGCCAGTCACATCGCCGACCGCGACATTCACTCCGCCGCGAAACGTGGACTCAAACGGGGCGAACGAACGGAACACGTTGCCCGTCGTGGGGTCGATGGCTTTGATCGACGGGACCACGCCGGGGCCGGTTGCGACGATCACATCGGGAACACTGTCGCCGTTCAGGTCGCCGGCCGCGATGCGGACTTCGGAAATGCTCGTGCCGAACGGAGTCAGATTGTGCAGTTCGGAGAAATCCTGGCCGCTGTAGACGATCACCTTCGGTCCGCCGGACACGATGATGTCCGCGAAGCCGTCGGCGTTCACGTCGGCGGACGCGATGTTCAAGCCGCGCGTGCCGATCAGCGGATCATCGATGTCGATGTGCTCCGCTCCGATGAACTCCAGCTCGCCGCTGCCGCCGATGCTCATTCGGAAGACGTCGAAGCTCTTGTCGCCGCCCGAACCCTGAGCCGTGATTAGCTCGGCCACCCCATCACCATTGACGTCGCCAAGGGCCACTCGGACACCGCCGAGGAACGACGTCGGATACGGAGTGAACGAACCGAGAGGTACGCCGGTCTCGTCCAAGATCATCACAGTCGGAGCAAATCCGGCATCGGCACCGAGTGCGATTTGCCCGACTTCGCGCACATTCACGAACTCGACAGTGCCGGTCGGCACACCGCCCCCCTGCGTCGCGGGGGTCACGGTTGCCGTCAACGTGACGGCCGTTCCCTCGGTGGCGAATGACGGAATCGTGAGGTCAGTGGTCGTCACGATCTTCGGGAAAAAAGCATTTGTCGTGAGCGTGAGCGACACCAACGAATCCTCGACCTCCCCGTTCGTTGCCGAGCCATCCGCGAGAAGATCGGCATCGGTACTCAAGCGATGTCGAATCGCAAACGTGAGCGGAAGGTTCAAACCTTCGTATCCCACTTCGTTCGGAAGGAGCAGGTCGCTCCCCAGGTTGTACGTCCGGGTGAACGTGTTCGCGAACGGCGCTTCGAGCGATCCGTTCGGAACCTCCTGCGTCAGCCTTTCACCGACATCGCCGAAGTCGCCGTCGCGTGAGAGGTCCATGAACGAATAGAGCGTGGCCGGCCCGCCGGTCTGATTCGTGGCCGCTGTGCTGACACTGAACGAGACTGTGATCGTGTAGTCGTTGATATCAGAATCAGCGAACTCTCCAAGAAAAGCCAGCGTTTGGGATAACACAGAGAAAGCGACATTGTTCTCGTCATTCACGCCATTCGTGTTGTCACCGTCAGCGGCGACGGTCGGTTGACCGTCGGCTTCGCTGTCAACTTCCGATCCGACAAGGCTGTCGCCAATCGTCAGAGCCGGGCTGATGACATGGCTCGGCCCGCCGCTGGCGGAGGTCGTTTTATAGCCCGCCGGCAACGTGTCGGTTCCCGTTTCCGGCAAGTCCCCCCAATCGACTCCTGAAACGGCTTCCGGATCGGCACGGTAGATCGCGGAGCTGCCGTCCGTGAACGACACGAAAAACGCAATCTTGCCGACGCTGTTGGCGGCATTCGACGACATCGCAATAGTGCTGACCACTTTGCCGTCGAGCGTGTCTCCGTTCTCAATCACCTTGTTCGCCACCGGATCGGACCCGGTAGCGGTTCCCGTGTAGATGCCGATCACTCCCGAATCGAGCACGCCTCGGAACACCATGCCGCCGACGTTGTCGGTCAGATTCGGCGAGTCAAACTGAAGGAAATCCGAAGTGGCCGCGACGACTTGGACGTCCTCAACGGCTCCCGCGTTAGAATAGCGGATCAAACTCTGCGCACCGGCGTCGGTCGATACTCCGGAAAGCACATCGCCATCCTGACTGATCGACGTCCGCGTGAATGCGTCGAGCAGCCCGCTGGAGTCACGTAGGTTCGTGCGAACTCCGCCCGGCCCGGTGTGCTGCGCGATCACCTTGTCACCGCTGCTGAGCTTCGCGTTGAAAGACACTGCATCTGCGTTGTTGAAACTGACGAACGTCTCACCGACAGTGAACGGCAGGTAGCCGTCGCTCTCCTGAGCCAACATCGCGACGCTTCCGCCGACCGCGCGATGAAAGACTCCCGTGGTTTCCGGCGTGTCCCCCATGAACGCGATGTCGCCGCTGTCGTTGATGTCCGGCAACCGATCAAGCTGCTCGAACTCGCCGGTGACTGCGGCGGCTGAGCCAGTCACCAAAATCGTCGGCGCTGCGCTGCCGTCACCTGCCGCGATCACCTGCAACCCCGGATCATCGTGCAACGCCCAGAACACGACCGTCCCCGACGCATTGATCGATGGTTCGTGGAATTGAAACAACGGCCCGGCATTCGAGGCGATCTCCGTCAGCGCACCGCCGGACCCCTTCATCACGAAATTGTCGTTGGTGGTCGAGGCCTTGAAGGCCACCTGCCCGTTCTCGCTGAGAGCCGGATGGTCCCCCAGCGTCGCATAGACCGACGAATCCGTGATCTTCACAAAGCTGTAATTCGTCAGCAGACACCGCGGCTCCAACCGCTCGGCCGCAGCTCGCTGTCCAACCGGAGTCCCGTGTCCGCGCCACCCACCTCGTTTGGCTGGCGAGCCAGCCCGACCACGAAACGCCAACTTCAATGCCGACAACCAGTTTGATGCCAACCGCATGATCGATACGCCTCGTGAAATGAGTCTGAGAGAGTGCGGCGAATGCCGCTTGGCGATGGCCCACCAAAACTCATGTACGGGGTCGATCGGGAGTGTGAATCACCTCGGCTTCAAAAATACGACTTGCGATGGATCTGCAAATCGTCCGTCGGTTCTGATCGCCGACAGTCGTCGTTGATCAACGAAAAAACCCCGGTCGCTTGCGCGGCCGGGGCTATCGTGTCAGTCAGAGACGTTGGGGGCTTACTCGCTGATGGCGAACTCTTTGGGAGTCGCGACGAATTGCTCAAGCGTCTTCTGACTGGTGAAGAGATACAGTCGGCCTTTGAACCAGACAGCGTGATCGAGCGAGCCTTCTTTCGTGACTTTCTCGGTGAGCAGCACCACGTCTTGTCCGCCGGCGATCGGAGCGTAGTGCTCGGGGTGTTCGTCGAATTCGGTTTTGGCGTCGGCGGTGCTGAAGTAGTACGTGCGACCTTTGAACGTGGAGTGGTGTTCCGGCAAGGCGTTCTTCAGGTCGCGATCATCTCGCAGGGCGACCGGGCAGAAGCCTTTCAGGCCACGCAACTCGCCACGCTCAGAGATGAGTTTCATTTTGGCATCGACTTCTTCCTTCGCCGGTTCGGCCGCCAGTGCTTCGGGCGGCACCGGGATGTCACTGCCAATCGGAGACTCGATGCTCTTCGCTTCCGGCACTGACTCGTCAGCGGTGGAGTTTTCGGATTTCGCGGTGGCCGGCTTGGCGTCTTCGGCAGCGGGTTTTGACGCCGGGCCGAATTCTTCGTCGAGCGACAGGCCGCTGAAGGGATTGGTTTCCTCGGTGGCCTTTGGCTCCGCCGGCTGGCTTGGCTGACTTTCCACTTTCACTTCGGACGTGTCGTTGAATGCGTTCTCCAGCGCGGCATCGACCGAGGCCGGAGCTGGCGGAATCGCAACCGCATCGGCACCGCTCACCGCGGGAGCTTGATAGCCTGGATCTCCCGGTACCGGTGGCAGAGAGTCCGACAATTGGCTGTTTCCTTCAGCCGCTGATTGATCCGCTGTGGGTTGCAGAGCTGGAATCGCTGCTGGTGGCACCGGCAGCGCACGCGGTGCCGCGTTGTTGAAGCTCTTGGCACTATTCACGCCGGCGGGCTTGATCCCGTTCGCTCCAGGGACGAATCCTGGTTGAAGCTGCGGAGGACGAGCCGCCGTGTTCGGAATCGGATTCGCCGGATGCTTCGGCAACTGAGCGGGAGCGCTCTTCGTGCGGCTGAAGGGATTCAATTTGCTCAGCAAGCTGCGCGACTTCGGGGGCACAACATTCGACGGTGCCGCAATCGGCTGGCTGACGGCGTTCGGATTCGCGTTCGGAACTTGTCCGTTCGCGGGGACCGGCGTCTGGCTGAAATTCATCTGCGGCATCGGTCGGCCGTCTTTGCGATACATCTCTTCCAATTGCTTCTGAATCGGTGAAGCAGGCGCATCGCTCTGATTTGCCGACGGGGTCGCGGACTCGTTCTGGAAATTCGCTGCCGTGATCGTGACGCGATTCGAAGGCCGCTTCGAAGCGGCCGGTGCCCCGTTGATCTTGCGGCCGGCGCTCAGCGAGTCGCTGGGAGAGATCGGGCGAGCGAGCGTATTTTTCGTCGATCCATCCGAATTGCGGAGCATCTCGGGCAACAATCCCGGAGTCTTCTTCGGAGAAAACGGGGCGCTGCGTTGCGGAGCGTAGTACTCATCCGCAGGCGTGGCCACTTGGGCTTCCGCCAGACTGGCATTCAGCAGCAGTCCGCCGCCGAGCATCCACGCCGTTGCCACCAAACCATGTTTCTTGTTCATTGCCGAGGCTCCTGCGTCCCTGTTGGGCCAATACGCGTTGAGTGGTGTCGTTCGTGGCGTGGATTGCAGGGGTCCGTCTGCAACCCAATAATCCGCCCGGTTCCGAAAACCGATCTGTCGCGAGTTACTATCGACCCCAGACATGCTCGGCCTATGACGACTGTGCGAGTCTTGCGAGGGATTCCGAGGTTGTGGCTCGCACAGTCGGAATCGTCGGAAAAGTCTGCCACGCTTCCTTTCTCAACCTGATCGAACGAGCCGAGGTACCAGCACGACGCGCCAGCGAGTGGTTGTTCGAGAAAAACCACTCGCTGGCGCGTCGTGCTGGTTTCGCAACTCGGCCGGCTCGCTTAAAAACGGAGATTGCCACATGTCCGCCGTCCCGCCGCTCGTCACGCAGACGACGACTCCCCCGCCGATCATCATCCAGCAACTTCCGCCGGGATCATTCTGGATGCACCGCTGGTTCGTTCGATTGCTGATGATCGCGCTGATCTTTTCGCTGGTGTATTCCGCGAGGTTGAACTCGGAGTACCGCGCGTACTTCCAACAAGACGACGGCCCCACCGAGCGATATCGCTCCGGCGACAAGCAGGCGACCGACAAGATCGCCGTGCTCGAAGTCAGCGGCACGATCGTGCCCCCGTTCACCGGGCACTTTCTCAAGGCGATCAAGCACATCAAAGAGGACGAGCACGTCAAAGGGGTGCTGCTGGTCATCGACAGCCCCGGCGGGTTTGTCGCCGACAGCGATCAGATTTATCGCAAGCTGGTCGACCTCCGGAAAACGAAGCCGATGTTCGTCTCGATGAAACGGATCGCGGCGTCCGGCGGCGTGTACGTCGCGATGGGCTGCGGCGAGGAAGGCAAAATCTTCGCCGAGCCGACCACCTGGACCGGCTCGATCGGCGTCATCATCCCGCGTTACGACGCCAGTAAGCTCGCGGAGAAATTCGGCGTCGCGGCTGACTCGCTCAAAACCGGCGAGTTCAAAGACTCGCTCGACCCGCTGCGCGCGCTCACCGAACGCGAACGAACTTTGTGGAGCGGTATCCTCGACGAGTCGCTGCAACGCTTCGTGAACATCATCAACGAAAACCGCAAAGGTCTCGATGCCGCGAAAGTCAAAGAACTCGCGACCGGTCAGATCTTCACCGCCGATCAAGCCAAAGCCAACGGCCTGATCGACGAGATCGGCGACGAAGAAGAGGCCCTCGCAGCCCTGAAGGCCAAGCTCGGTTTGACCAACGTCCGCGTGGTCGAGTTCAACTATCCCGTCTCGCTGATGAGCCTGCTGCTCGGATCGGTGCAAGCCCGCGACCCCGAGACACAATTCCGCAAGCTGCTGGAAATGTCGGCCCCGCGAGCGATGTATTTCTGCGGGAACGTGCCCGCACTGTTACCGCTTTGGCAATCGGTGGTCGAACCGCGATAGCCAATGTCCGGTCCCCTCTCCCTTGGGGAGAGGGCTAGGGTGAGGGTTTCGATTTCATTGATCGTCCAACGAAACAAGTCTCCGCTGTGGAGTGCCGTGCCATGAAACTCGCTAGCTCATTGATCGCGTTGTGTGTCTTGGCGATCTTCGTCTCCGTGTCTGCTGCCGCCGACAGCCTCGCTGGAAAGCGGCCGAACATCGTCTTTGTTCTGACCGACGATCAGGGCTACGGCGATCTGTCGTGTCACGGCAATCCGATCTTGAAGACGCCGAACATCGACCGCCTGCATCGCGAAGGAGTCCGCTTCACCGACTTCATGGTCAGCCCGACTTGCTCGCCGACACGCTCAGCGTTGATGACCGGACGACACGAGTTCCGCAACGGCGTCACGCACACGATCAACGAACGCGAGCGGCTGACGTTGTCCGCGACAACGCTGGCTCAGGTACTCAAGTCGGCCGGCTACGCGACGGGCATCTTCGGCAAATGGCATCTCGGCGACGAACCGGATCACTGGCCCAGCCGCCGCGGGTTCGACGAGATGTTCATTCACGGAGCTGGCGGCATCGGCCAGTCGTACCCCGGAAGCTGCGGCGACGCTCCAGGCAACACCTATTTCAGCCCGGCAATCCTGCACAACGGCAAGTTCGAGAAGACCAACGGCTATTGCACCGACGTCTTCTTCATTCAGGCGTTGAAGTGGATCGAAGCGACCAAAGGCAAGCAGCCGTTCTACGCCCACATCTCAACGAACGCCCCGCACGGGCCGCTGCAAGTGCGGCCGGAAGACGAGGCTCGTTACGCCGACAAAGTGGACGACCCGAACGCAGCAAAATTCTTCGGCATGATCGCCAACATCGACGACAACGTCGGCAAACTGCTCGCGAAGCTGAGCGAGTGGGGCATCGAGCGTGACACGCTGGTCATCTTTATGAACGACAACGGCGGCACCGCCGGCGTGAAAATCTTCAACGCCGGGATGCGTGCTCAAAAGGGAACACCGTTCCTCGGCGGCATCCGCGCGAGTTCCTTTTGGCGCTGGCCGGGGACACTCAAGCCGGCCGACTGCGACCGGCTCGCCTCGAACATCGACTTCTTTCCGACACTCGCCGAATTGACGGGCGCGAGACTGAACGACGACCTGCAGAAACAAGTCGAAGGCCGCAGCCTCGTCTCGTTGTTGTCGAACCCGCAGGCCGACTGGTCCGACCGCACGCTGTTCACGCACGTCGGACGCTGGCCGGTCGGTGCGGATCGCTCGAAGTTCAAGTACGCGACGTGCAGCGTTCGCAACTCGCGACTCCAAATGGTGACCGCCTCGAAGGGCGAGACCAAGAACTGGCAACTCTTCGATCTGAAAGCCGATCCCGGCGAGAAGACCGACATTGCCGACAAGCATCCCGACGTCGTCAAACAACTCGACGCCGAATACGACCGCTGGTGGGAGTCGGTCCAACCACAACTCGTCAACGAAGACGCTGTCGCCCCCGCAGAGAATCCGTTCAAGACGCTGTTCAACCAGCAGTTCGCTGCGGACACAAAGAAGTCGGAAGCTCCCGCGAAGAATGCCGACACGAAGCCGGCCGCCAAAAAAGCTGCGGCTAAGAAAGCGAATCCGTCGTTGGAGAAGATCGCCGACGACCCCGCCCTGCCGCGCGTGCTGCTGATCGGCGATTCGATCTCGATGGGCTACACGCTGCCGGTTCGCAAGCTGCTTGCCGAGAAAGCCAACCTGCACCGCATTCCGGTCAACGGCGGGCCGACGACGAATGGCGTGAAGAATCTCAAGGCGTGGCTTGGCGACGACAAATGGGACGTCATCCATTTCAACTGGGGACTGCACGACCTCAAGCTGATCGACGAGAAGCACCAAGTCCCCATTGACGAGTACGAAAAGAATCTGCGTGAACTCGTCACGCAGATGAAGGCCACGAATTCCAAATTGATCTGGTGCTCGACGACGCCTGTTCCGGACGGAGCTTCGATTCGCAACAAGGACGACGCTCCAAAATACAACGCCGTCGCCAAGAAAATCATGGACGAGATGAACGTGCCGATCGACGACCTCTACGAGTTCGCTCTGCCGCAACTCGACAAGATTCAGCTCAAACAGAACGTCCACTTCTCGCCGGCTGGTTCGGAGGTGCTCGCTCAGCAGGTCGTGAAGTCGATCGAACAGCACCTGCCGAAGAAATAACTTCGGTCGTCGGAGCATCGCTGTGTGCCAAATGATCTCGTAACCGCACTCGCCAGAGTTGTGGGCCACCCACGTTCTGGCGAACGCGGCTACGGTCAGAAAAGTTCTGTCATCCGCTCAACAAGGATCACCGCCATGAGGACCGTGCTCTCGACTCTCACTGCTGTCGCCTGTTGCCTTGGTTTCGGAGTCGCTGCCTTCGCAGCCGACACCCCCAAGCCCAACGTGCTGTTGATCGTCGCGGACGATCTCGGTTGGGGAGAACTCGGCTGCCAGGGGAACAGCGAAATCCCGACGCCACACATCGACTCGCTGGCCAAGAATGGCATCCGCTTCACGAGCGGTTACGTCAGCGGCCCGTATTGCAGCCCCACGCGAGCCGGCTTGATGAGCGGTCGCTATCAGCAACGCTTCGGACACGAGTTCAATCCCGGCCCAACTGCTCCCGACAACTTCGGTATCAAGCAAACCACGATTGCCAATCGACTCAAGGACGCTGGTTATGCCACCGGGATGTTCGGCAAATGGCATCTCGGCGACGGCGACTCGCATCCGCTGAAGCGCGGCTTCGATGAGTACTACGGCTTCCTCGGCGGAGCACACCCCTATCAGCAGATCGGCCAAGGCCGAAACGCGATCCTGCGCGGCAATGAGCCGGTCGACAAAATGGAATTCACGACGCTCGATTTTGCCCGCGAGGCGAACAAGTTCATCGACAAAAACCACGACAAGCCGTGGTTTTTGTACCTGCCGTTCAATGCCGTGCATGGCCCGATGGAAGCTCCGCAGAGCTACATCGATCGCTTCCCCAAGATCACCGACAACAAACGGCGAACCTTCGCCGGAATGCTCTCGGCAATGGACGATGCCATCGGCAACGTGCTGGCCAAATTGCGCGAACACAAGTTGGAAGAAAACACGCTCATCATTTTCTTCAGCGACAACGGCGGCCCGACCGCTGTGAACACCGCGTCGAACGGACCGCTCAATGGATTCAAGGCCACCGTCTGGGAAGGTGGCGTGCGCGTGCCGTTCCTCATGCAGTGGAAAGGCAAGTTGCCGGCCGGCAAGGTCGATGACCGGCTGGTCATTCAACTCGATGTCCAGCCAACAGCCCTCGCGGCGGCGGGCGTGGACGCGAAGCCGGAATGGAAACTCGACGGCGTCAACCTGCTGCCGTATCTCACCGGTGACAAGAAAGGCACGCCGCACGACGCGCTCTACTGGCGATTTGGCCGTCAACGAGCCATCAGGCAGGGGGACTGGAAGCTCACCGACATTGGCGATGGTGCGAAGGTGTTCAACCTCACCAAGGACATCGGCGAGAAGACCGACCTCGCGTCGCAAGAGGCCGACAAGCTCAAACAACTCGAAGCCGCCTACGCCGAATGGAACAAAGGCAACGTCGAACCCGCCTGGGGCAACGTCAATCGCGGAGCCGGCAAGAAGGCGAATCCCGATCAGCCCAAGAAGAAAAAGAAGAAAGCGGCGGCGTAGGATGGGCACTCTTGCCCGTCATTGTGTTGGCACGCTCACCAAAAACAGATCGTGCCAGCCGTCGTGTTCGCGGACGATCACGAGTTGTTCGCTGTCGGGGAGCCAGTCGGCGTAGTCGTCGCGTTCGGGGGAATTGGTCACCCGCTGCGGGTGCGAACCGTCGGCTTGCATGACGTAGATTTCCGCGTTGCCGTCGCGATGGCTGGTGAAGGCAATTCGTTTTCCATCCGGAGAAAACTTCGGGCGAATGTCCTGGGCCGGGCTGTTGGTGAGACGCTGCGGGGCGCTGCCGTCTGCGTTCATGCGGTAGATTTCGAAGTCGGCATCGCGGCTCGAACCGAACACGATCGTGCGACCGTCGGGCGAGAACGTGGGCCAATTGTTGATGCCCGGCGTATCGGCCAGCGTCTGCCGTTCGGAGCCGTCGAACTTCGCGGAGAAGATCTGCTGCCGTCCCCCCTCGCCGAACGAATACACGACCCGCGACCGATCGGGAGCAAACGCTGGACTGCGCAAACCGGAGAACCCTCCGGCCGGAGCGACTTGGCCGAGCTTGTTGCCCATGTCGTCGTGAATCACGATCGCGGCTTGGAGGACACCGACCGTCTTGAGGAAGGCGTACGTTTTTCCGTCGGCGGCGAACACCGGATCGAATTCCGAAGTCTCGGCCTTCGGATGCAGCGGCTGCAACGTGCGGTCCTGCAAGTTCAATTTCATCAGCCGATACAAGGCCGGATTCGCCAACTCGCAGTACACGACTTCGCGTCCGTTCGAGCAGGCCGTGGTCGCGAACTTCAATCGGCCATCGCGCGTCAGTTGGACCGGTTCGGCGGCGTGCAGAGCTACTGCGCTCGCGACGACGGCGCAGAACACGAAGCCGACGAGAATGCCGTGATTACAACAGCGCATCGATCACCTGGCCTCCGGTGAGGACGTTCATTTCGGCGCGGGCTTGGGTGTCGAGGCCGGCCAACTCGGCGATCGTCGTTCCGACCATCAGCGGCGAAATCGGCGATCCGATCGGTTGCTCGCCGCGCTTGTCGCTGGAGCCGATGACTCGTCCCGGTTGCACGCCTCCGCCGGCCCAGATCGAAAAGTAGCACTGCGGCCAGTGATCGCGAGCCGCGTTCGGGCTGATCCTTGGCGTGCGGCCGAACTCGCCCATCAGCACCACCAGCGTCTCGTCGAGCAGTCCGCGGTCTTGCAGTTCATCGAGCAGCGCCGGGTACGCGCGGTCGAGAATCGGGCAGTGATGATCTTGCAGAAGCTCGAAATTGTAGAGGTGCGTGTCCCAACCGAACTCGAATCCCGGATTGAGTGCTTCGACATGCCGGCTGTAGTTGAGCTGCACATACGGCACGCCCGCTTCGACCAGTCGGCACGCCAGCAGGCTGCTCTGCCCGAAGACCGAGTGCCCGAAACGACCGCGCGTCTTTTCCGATTCGCGAGTCAGGTCGAACGCCTGCCGAGCTTGTGGCGTCAGCAATAAATCGTAGGCCGATTGGAAATTCCGCCCCCAAGAATCGAAGCCTAGCGTTTCGAGCGTGCGCGGCACCGTATCCAACTGCCGCATCAACGTGGCTCGATCGCGAATCCGAAGCGGGTTCAATCCATCGAGCAATTGCAACGCCGGGATTTCGACGTCTCCTTCGGCCGAACAACCGACAAGCAGCGGGTCGTAGGCCTGCGACAACGTGCCGCCGCCGTAGCCTTCGATGCGTCGTCCACCGTCCATCACGATGCCGCGCGCGAGCGACACAAACGGCGGCAGATTCCCCTTGTGGCCGCGATGCTTGGCAACGATCGACCCGAAATTCGGCTGTACCGGAGCAGGGAGTTCCTTGAAGCCGGTCAACGCCATCGTCCCGCCGTCGGGATGCCCCGGCTCGGAGGTGGCGTGCGTGCGGATGATCGAAAACCGGTCACTGCGGGCGGCCATGCGCGGCAGCAACTCGGTGAAGTTCAGACCCGGCGTGCGCGTCGCGATGGAATGAAACGGCCCTCGGAATTCCAGCGGGGCGTCCGGCTTCGGGTCGCAGGTGTCGAGGTGACTCGGTGCTCCCCAGAGGAAGACGAAGATCACTGATTTCGCGCGTGGCCCATGCCGCTCGATTTGTTGTCCGACCGCTTGCGACAAGCCCATGCCGATCGGCACCGATGCCGCCAATCGCAAAAACGATCGACGTCCGACCGTCCCGCAAGTCTTCGTCCGAAATGAACCGACGTCGAACATGGGCCGTCTCGTGGGTCAGAAGATTCCTGGTGGGACCGATGAAGCCGCGTCATCGTGGCCTGTGCCGCGACAAGTCGTCAAGCAGCGGCTTCATTGGAAACTCGTGTCAAATGCTTTCGAGGGGTCAACCGCTCCGGGTTTGAGGGTTTCGGCTTCGACAAGTTGTTCGGCCAGCGTCTGCCATCGCTCAGCCGTCATCTCGCCAAGTTTCTCCGGCGACGACAGGCCGGCTTCACACAGCGGTTTCAGTGTCAGCGTACCGAACGCAAGAATTTCCAAGCCCATCTCTTTGTTGAGCGAATGAATGTACTCGTTAGTTTTCTCCGCCTCGTCGAGATACTTCCGCCATCCGAGCCGACAGGCCTCGACCATGCGGCGCACGAGTTCCGGTTGCTTCTCGATCACCTCCGCTCGCGTAATGAGCACGCTCGTGTAGGGGTTGAAGCCGATGTCCGAGACCATCAGGTTGAGCGGCTCGGCTCCTTCTTTCTGAACGAGGAACGGTTCGCTGAAGACGTACGCCTGTTGGCCAATCTTCTCGTCTTGCAAGAACGGGCCGACGCTCCCGGCGTAATCGACGATCTGCACATTGGGCAGCGGCAGCTTCTTTCGCAGGAATCCGAGGAACGTCTGATTCGCTTTGATCAGCAACGTCATGTCTTTCAGGTCTTCAAATTTCGTGATGCCCGATTTCTTGTGGACCATGATGCACCGCGGACTTTGCTGGATCGGCGCGAAGATCGCGACGACATCCGCCTCTTGAGCACGTTGCACCAGCACTTGGTCGGCGTTGGTGACTCCGAAAGTGACCTTGCCAGTGGCGACGTTTTGAATCACCGGCACTCCGGGACCGCCGGGAATGATTTTCACTTTCAATTGGCGTTCGGCGAAGAGGCCATGCACGTCCGCCGCGAAGAATCCACCGTGCTCGGCTTCGGGCAACCAATTGAGCGCGAGTTCGACTTCGTCGAGTTTCTTGGCAGATGGCTCGGTGTTGACGGACTTTGGCGCGGCGGCTGGCTCGGAAGAGCAGCCACACAGAAGGAGAATGCCCAACACGGCATTGAAAACAAACGGTGACTGTCGCATGGTGACCTTTCGTGAGACGTGGCGGATGCGTCTCGTATTCGTCCGACGCGAGACGCGTCGGCCACGACGGCGGACTATATTGTCCGCGACTTGCTCCCGGAATCGCGAGCGGCCTCTTAGAATTCCGGTTGATTCAAAACCACTCACCACGTCGGTCGCCATTGCTCCGCCTCGCGGAGCCAGACGGAGACGTTCCCACGGATGGCCCCAGCATGATTTCCGAACGAGATTTCTCTGCCGATGTCGAATTCTCAAAGCTGTTGCTCCGAGACAGCGATGTGGACCTGACGTTGGTGTCGCTGGAGATCGCTCGCGACGCGAACCCGAATCTGCAATTCGAGGAGACGCTCGACTGGATCGCCGCTCGCGCGGCGGAGTTGTCCGGCCGCGCGGCGGGAGCATGGTCGGACACCGATGCGCTGCGGGCACTCAGCACGCTGCTCGCCGACACCTACGGGCTGATGGGAGACGAAGCGGCGTATCAAGTCGCCGAGAGCAGTTATTTGCCGGACGTCATCGCTCGGAAACGCGGCATCCCGATCAGTCTGTCGATCTTGTACATGGCGGTCGCGCACGCGATCGGTATCGAACTGCGCGGCGTCGCGGCACCGCAACACTTCTTGACGCGATTGGATGGCCTCGATGGGCCGATCTTTCTCGACCCGTTTGTCGGCGGCCGAGTGATGGATCGCGACGAGTGCCTGCACTTTCTCCACGAAGTCACCAGCATGCCGGAGTCGGAACTGAAACCGTGCCTCAAGCCGGCGGACGCGAGGGCGATTGTGATTCGGATGCTCAACAATCTGAAAGTGCTGCATGCCAAGCACGAAGACTGGCCGTCCGCGTGGCTGGTGCAAGAGCGGCTCGTCGCACTCAAGCCAGCGTGCTACGAGGAGCGCCGCGATCTGGCCTTAATCGCTCTCAAGTCCGAGCGGACTCAAGATGCGATCGAACTGCTCGAAGACTGCCTCGCCGAATGCCCGGACGATCAACACACGGTTCTCGAACAGCACCTCGGCGAAGCCAAGCGGCAACTCGCGAAGTGGAATTGATGCCCGCTCCCAAGCAACGCAATCTGTTCGCCGCCGAGCCGCTGGAGCCGGAGTTGAAACCCTGGGACCGCGCGGCCGCCGCCGACTTGTGGGTCGCGCGAGTCGTCGTCAATCGCCCGCTGGACACGCCGTTCGATTACCTCGTGTCAGATGCGCTGCGTGAACGGCTCAAACCGGGGATGCGCGTGCGTGTGCCCTTCGGTCACGGCCAGCAGCGATTGATCGGTTACTGCGTCGAGGCTGGCCCGTTCAGCGACCTGATCGGGCCGGAACGATTCAAGAACGGTCAGCCCCCCAAACTCAAGCCGATCGAGGCCGTGCTCGACCGCGAGCCGCTGCTGTCGCCACGCATGTTGGAACTGACACGCTGGATCGCCGAGCGATATCTCTGCGGTTGGGGACAAGTACTCGACAGTGTCGTCCCAGCGGGTGTGAAAAAAATGGCCGGGACACGCGAGATTCTGTTCCTCGTGCCGGCGGCCGGTGTGGTCGAAACGCTCGAAGAACGCAAACTCGGAGCGAAACAAAAGGCCGCGATGGAAGTGCTCTGTGCGGCGGGTCGCCCGTTGCGAATCGACGAACTCGCCGAGTCGGCCGACTGCGGCGTCGGAGTGATCAGTTCGCTGCGCGAAAAGAAACTCGTCGATGCGATCGTGCAGCGGACCGACGCGTTCGACATCGACTTCGCTCCAATGACGCGACAGCCGGACCTCCAATTAAATGCCGAGCAGCATGCCGCGCTGGACGCGATCCTCGCCGAACTGCGCGCCGCCCGGCATCGCACGATACTGCTGCGAGGAGTCACCGGCAGCGGTAAAACCGAGGTCTACATCCAAGCGATTCGCGAGGTTGTCAGCTACGGCCGGCAAGCGATTGTGCTTGTGCCGGAGATCAGCCTCACGCCGCAAACGATTCGCCGCTTCCGCAGCCGTTTCGAAAGCGTTGCCGTCCTGCACAGCCACCTGAGCGACTCGGAACGGCACTGGCACTGGCAGCGAATCGCCTCCGGCGAAGTCCAAGTCATCGTCGGAGCACGCAGCGCGGTCTTCGCACCGACACCGCATCTCGGCCTGATCGTCATCGACGAAGAACACGAGACGTCGTTCAAACAGGAAGAGACCCCACGCTACCACGCCCGCGATGTCGCCCGCGAACGCGCACGCCTGGAGGGCATCCCGCTGCTGCTCGGAACCGCAACCCCGACGTTGGAAAGCTGGTGGCGAGCGACAGGTTTTGAAGAAGGCAGTCGGCAGAAGGCGGAAGGCAGCGAGGCGGGCCTTCTGCCTACTGCCGACTGCCTTCTGCCTTCTCCCCCCGACCTTCTGCTCACGCTCGCCAACCGAGTCGCGAAACTGCCACTGCCGCCGGTGACGATCGTGGACACTCGCAACGACCCGTACATCACGCGCGGCGAGGCGATCGGCCGGGCGCTCAGTTCGCAAATTCGACTCGCGCTCGAAGACAACGGGCAGGTCATCCTGTTTCTGAATCTGCGAGGCTTCTCGCCCGTCGTATGGTGCAAGGCCTGCGGTGAAAGCGTCCGCTGTCCGCACTGCGACATCACGCTGACGTTTCACAAGGACAAGAACCGCGTGCTGTGCCATTCATGCGAGTACGAGAGTCCGCCGCTCACCAAGTGCCCGAACTGTGATCACCCCGGCGTGTACTACATTGGCATTGGTACGCAACGACTCGAACAGGAAGTGAAATCGAAATTCGGGAAGGCGACCTGCATCCGCATGGACAGCGACACGATGCGCAAGCACGGCAGTCACGACGAGGCACTCGAACGTTTTCGATTGGGCGAGGCGAAGATTCTGCTCGGCACGCAGATGATCGCGAAAGGGCTCGACTTTCCAAACGTGACGCTGGTCGGCGTCATCAACGCCGACACGCTGCTGCACTCGCCGGACATGCGCGCCTCCGAGCGGACATTTCAATTGATCGCTCAAGTCGCTGGCCGCACCGGCCGCTCGGATCGGGGCGGACGAGTCTTCGTTCAATCGGCCTGCCCGACCGAACCTGCGATCGCGCTGGCGGCGAAACACGATTACCTCGGCTTTGCCGCTCACGAGTTGAAGCACCGCCGCGAGGGAGATGCTCCGCCGTTCCGTTCGTTGACGCGAATCATCCTGCGTGGCGCAGTGGAAGATCGTGTCAAAACTGAAGCTCTGGCGATGGCGTCACTGCTGCGTGCGACCACCGAGAAACTCGCGCTGCCAGTGCGGATTCTCGGCCCTGCTCCGTGCCCGATCACGAGGCTACGGGATTTCTGGCGATTTCACCTGCAACTCTCGGCGGAATCGCTCGGTGCGATCCACGAACTTTGGCGAGCCGCCGCGCCGCAGATCGTCCGTGTATCGGATGTTGAATTTCAGATCGACGTCGAGCCGATCAATATGCGGTGACGGAAAAATCCGCAGCCTCAAAACCTGAAACTCGTCGGCCAGTTCGGATTTCGGATTTCGAGTTTCGGATTTCAATCCTAGACTCCGCCGCCATTCACAGGAGTTCGCATGTCTGAAACTTCGTCGATGATCCCGCACACGCCCGAGTGGTTCGCTCGTCTGAAGGACACGCTGGGTGAGGCCGCGTGTCGCCAGTTGGGGCTGTTCGTCATCCCGCCCGAGTGGGTGCTGTCAGTCGTGATCCCGATCTACAACGAGAAGACGTACTGGCGTGCGCTAGTCGATCGCGTGCGAGCCGTTCCCATCCGCAAAGAGATCGTGCTGGTCGATGATTTCAGTCGCGATGGGACTCGCGAACAGTTGCAGCTGTTTCAGGCCGAGCAATCCGCCGCGCCGCCCGATCCGTGGAACAGTTTTCAATTTGTCTTTCACGAGAAGAACCGCGGCAAGGGGGCGGCCGTGCGCAGCGGGTTTCAAGCGGCCGGCGGAGATGTGGTCCTCATCCAGGACGCCGATCTGGAATACGACCCGTCGGAATATCCGCGCCTGCTAGGGCCCATCGTCGAAGGCAAAGCGGACGTTGTCTTCGGCAGCCGCTTTTTGGGAGATCAGCCGCATCGCGTGCTGTATTTCTGGCACTACCTCGCGAACAAAGTTCTGACGACACTGTCGAACTGTTTCACCAACTTGAACCTGACCGACATGGAGACGTGTTACAAAGTCTTCACACGCGAAGTGATTCAGCAGATCGCGCCGACGCTCCGGCAAGACCGGTTCGGCTTCGAACCGGAGATCACTGCCAAGGTCGCTCGCCGGCGATTTCGAGTTTTCGAAATGTCGATCAGCTACTCCGGCCGCACCTACGAACAAGGCAAGCACATCGGTTGGAAGGACGGCTTCAAAGCGCTGTACTGCATCGTGCGTTACGGTCTGTGCGATTGACCGACCGTAGACCGGACGCCTACGTCCGGTCAGCCAATTGTCCGGACGTAGGCGTCCGGACGACTTCGCGATTCCCCACGCACCAAAAGCAACAGGCCGAGCAAAAACTTGCTCGGCCTGTTGGCTTTTGATTGACCAGCGGTCAATCGTTACTTGCCCTTCTTCGCGGTCTTTTTACCAGCGGCGGCCTTCGTGGACTTCTTCGCAGTTTTCTTCGCAGCAGCCATTGTCTCTACTCCTTTGAGGCGGGTGCCGGGAACTGTCGCCGACCCTCTGGCACCCAGATTGAGGGTTGGCATTCAGGATTCACTCCATTGATCCGTCGATCTCGACGGATGATTTAACTTTGCTGACAACTCAGGAATCGGTCGAGCACTTGAGTTCGTCAATCTGAGAGGGACTTTTACGACTCTGAGAAAACGCCGTCAATCCCAACTTCTTGCTGAGCAAGCCGTTGACGAACTGGCTCCAGACGCAACCCGGTTTTCGACGGCCAATAAGTTTCGACGTAAAGCGGTAACGGTCATGAGAACTTTTCCGGCGGTTGCGATTTTTTGGTCGACTCAATCCAAGTCCGACCTCGGCTCAACGCAACGCGCCAGCGAGACTCTCAAGAGAGTGACTCCGGCACGTCGAACATTCTGAAGAACGTCCGCTGTTCGATGCTTCCCGTTGCCAAAGCTCTGCGTGAGAATCCTCCGCCGTTTCGATTTACCCGATGACTGCGTTATCCGCCAAAAAGGACCATTGATGTTTGAGAAAGTGACCGCCGCGCCGCCCGATGCGATCCTCGGATTGACCGAAGCGTTCAAAAAAGACCCGCGATCCGACAAGGTGAGCCTGAGCGTCGGCGTCTTCAAAGATGATCAAGGCCGCACGCCGGTTTTGAAGTGCGTCAAAGAGGCGGAGCGCCGACTGCTGGATGCTGAAGCAACGAAGACATACCTGAGCATCGAGGGCTTGCCGGAATACGGCCGCGCAGTGCGCGAGTTGATGTTTGGGCCTGACCACGAAATCGTGAAGGCTGGCCGAGCCTGTACCGCTCAGTGCCCCGGCGGCACCGGAGCATTACGAGTCGCTGCCGACTTTCTGAAGAAGCTCTTCCCGTCGGCGACCGTCTGGTTCAGCGCGCCGACCTGGCCGAACCATCAAGGCATCTTCAAGTCGGCGGGTTTGAACGTCGCCAGCTATCCGTACTTCGATGCAGCGAAGAACAGCCTCGACTTCGACGCCATGTTATCGGCGCTGAGGACGGTCGCGGCCGGCGACGTCGTTTGTTTACACGGCTGTTGTCACAACCCCAGCGGAGTCGATCCGACTCCGGCGCAGTGGACTCAGATCGCCGACGTGCTGGCTGAGCGTGGCGCTCTGCCGTTGCTCGACTTCGCGTACCAAGGCTTTGGACGGGGACTGCAAGAAGACGCCGTTGGACTGCTCGCACTGGCTCGGCCGGGAGCGGAGTTGCTCGTCGCTAGTTCGTTTTCGAAAAACTTCGGCTTGTACAACGAACGAGTCGGTGCGCTGACGCTCGTCGCAAAGGATGCCGCAGCAGCCGAGACCGCGCTCAGCCAGATCAAGTCTTGCGTCCGCACAAACTACTCAAATCCGCCGTCGCATGGCGGAGCGATTGTCGCGACGGTGCTCGCTGATCCCGCGCTGCGACAGCAGTGGGATGCCGAACTCGCCGCGATGCGCGATCGCATCAACGGCATGAGATTGTTGTTCCAGAAGTCGATGTCCAGCCGCAACACCGGCCGCGATTGGTCCTTCATCACGCAGCAAATCGGGATGTTTTCGTTTTCCGGTCTGAAGTCCGAACAAGTCGATGTTCTCCGCGAGAAGCACGGGATTTATTTTGTGCGTGACGGCCGCATCAACGTTGCTGGCATGAACGCCGCCTCGATGGATCGGCTGTGCGATGCCATCGTGTCGGTCTTGTGAAATTCCGTGGGGCAGGTTTTTAACCTGCCCGCGGCGGAGTGCCGAGTTCATGGATTCGTTCGATGGGCTGGAATCGTTTTGGGATGACGGGCAGGTTGAAAACCTGCCCCACGAGGCTCCAATCATGAACCGCCGCCAGTTCATCGCCGCCCTCGGTCTCGGCCCGTTGCTTCAACGTTTTAGCTTTGCCGCTGAACCGACCGCAGAACAAAAACCGCTGACCTCCGGCCCGGCCGCGGGCAAAGAGGTGCCGTCGTTCTTCGTGCGAGCGATCACAGGACCGCAGATGAATCGCTCAGTCTGTTTTGTCTGCCGCAACGGTGATCGGCCAGTCCTCATGTTGCTGCTGAGACGCTTGGAAGCCGGCACCTCGGCGGTCCTCAAGGCGGTTGATGAATTCGTGGACCGCCGACGTGCCGATGGACTGCGAGCCTTCGGCGTGATGCTCAGCGATGAGCCGAGCAAAGTTTCTCCGCATCTGCAAACAGTTTCGTTCGATCATCAACTCAGTTTGCCGCTGGGGGTTGGACCGGAAGCTCTTGGCGAACGAGACAGCTTGAGCATCGATCCTGCCGCGAGCGTCACGCTGGTCGCCTACCGAGACCGCAAGGTTGTCTGGACGTCGGCATTCCGCTCGACCGAATTGCGAGACGAACCGACACGTACACGCCGCCTGCGCGAGATCCTCGAACAGGCCGGGTCGTTGGGCAAGTAGGCGAGCGGAGGGTGTCAACCCTCCGAGTTCAGCAGTGCTTTGGAAGAACTCGGAGGGTTGACACCCTCCGCTCGCCTGATGGCCGACCGCTCGTGAATTCTTTGCGAAGTCGCCGCCACCGCTGGCGAGCCGTCTTGACCCTTTTTCGACGCAGAAATACTGTCCCGCGTTCGTAGTCCCGCCTTCAGGCGGTGCCGATTGTCTGGACCGCCTGAAGGCGGGACTACGAACGGGTCCAAGGATGGTCGGACCGCGCGAAGGGAATCGCTCATGCACATTTTCTTTTCCGTCGGTGAACCGAGCGGCGATCAACACGCCGCGCATCTGATCCGCGAGCTGCGTCGCCGTCGTCCCGACGTGCGCTGCGTCGGCTTCGGTGGCGAGGCGATGCAAGCGGCCGGCTGCGAGATTCATTACCGCCTGACCGATCTCGCGATCATGGGCATCTTCGTCGTCTTTCCGTTGCTCTGGAAATTCTGGAAGCTGGCTCAGCAAGCGCGGCGCTACATCGAGCAGCAGCGGCCAGACGCCGTGATCTTGATCGACTATTCCGGCTTCAACTGGTTCATCGCCAAGTACGCCAAACGAGCCGGCGTGCGAGTCATCTTTTACGTCCCGCCGCAGGTCTGGGCCTGGTCCGAGTACCGGATTTCTCGCATCCGTCGCTGGGTCGATGACGTCCTGTGCGTGCTGCCGTTCGAGCCGGATTGGTACGCGCAGCGCGGCATCCAAGTGGACTACGTCGGGCATCCGTTCTTCGACGAAGTCGCCGAGCATCGGCTCGACGAAGCATTCCTCGAAGACTGGTCGTCGTCGAAGTATCGCAACGTGGCGATCCTGCCCGGCTCGCGCGACAGCGAGGTGCGGCACAACTTCCCGCTGATGGTCGAAACGATCCGCCGGTTGCACGAGCGGCATCCGCAGGTTCGATTTTTGGTCGCGTGCTACAAGGAATCGCATCGTCGCTTCTGCGGCACACATTTGATGACTCACGCCAGCCGCCTGCCGGTGCATCTGTTCGTCGGCAAGACGCCGGAAGTGATCGAATCCGGTGAATTCTGTCTGATGGTCAGCGGCTCGATCAGCCTGGAAGTCCTCGCGCGAGGCAAGCCAGCCGCCGTGTTGTACTGGGCCACCTGGCCGACGTACCTCATCGGCCGCATCGTCGTGAACGTGAAGTACGCCTCGCTCCCCAACCTGTTCGTCGATCGCGAAGTCATGCCGGAGTTTCTCTTCGTCGGCGGCCAAACCAAGTTGCTCACCCCCCTGACCGAAGTCCTGCACGGCTGGCTGAGCGTCAACGACCGCCTCGCCGCCGCTCGCGAAGAAATGTGCGATCTCCGCGACCGCTTCGCCCAAACCGGAGCCACCCGCCAAGCTGCCGAGATCGTGCTGCAACGACTCGCACCGGCCGCGGCGAAAACCGCCGCGAAGGCCGCCTAACCTGGAGTGCGGTGGCTCGACACCGCCCTCCATTCATCGCGGCAATTCGCTGGCAAGCTTCCAATCGACGTCGTCGTCAGAAAAGACTCGCATACAGACCTCATCGACCATCACGACGAACATCGCCTGCCAATGTACGTCGCCGCCCGCGATCGAATGGAGGGCTGCGTCAAGCCGCAGCACTCCAAGGGGGGCTCACCTCTCCGTCACGTTCAATGGAAAGGCGATCAGGGTCCACGGGTCGCTGTCTTTGGGCGACGGCCAAATTCGAATCCCGGTTGGGCCATCCAGAAACCGTTCCGTCATCGGCGAGTCTTCCCCAGCCACAGGCTGACGAACGGCCCGCACAATCCGCCGACTGTTTGGTCCGCGACCGAGCAGCAGCGGCGTGTGAGCCGGAATGCTGCGGTCGAGGATCCGAATCCCGAAGGGATAGCCCTGGGGTTGGAGTTCAAACGGCTCCCCGTTCCAAGGATCGACCGGCAAACTGTCGAGATACAGGCCAACTAATTCCTCCATTTGCGCCGGCCAGTGTCCGTGGTCACGTTGAAACGCTTGTAACGCGATCGTCGCGATCAACCCGCGCCGCCAAGTCGCCGCCTTGCCACGTTGGGAGACTCGATCCTGTTCCAACCAAGCATACCAGAGGCCTCGCCCGCCACTCGAATTCCGAGTCGTGCCTTGCAGGAAATCCGCCCGAGTTCGATTCTGCGAAGTCGGTCGATTCCACATAAAGTCCTGATTCAGCGTTTGATCGTCCCCTTGCCAACGCTCGCGCCGTCGGAGCAGCCATCCGTTCCTTTCTTCGAGCGCGACGGCGGTCGAATAGTCGAGCAATCGCTCTTCACGTTGGCGTTCCCAAAACATCCACGACACGGGCCAGCCGACCTCCCGCCAATTCCGCGCGAGGTCGCGCTTTGTTGAGGTGTATTCCTCGACCACGGCCTGTGCCGGCGATGGCAACTCTGCGACGTGCTTCTGCAGAGCCTTCAGCAATGGACTTGGTGCCGCACTCGAAGACCGTCCCAATGCTGCTCGAAGCGAATCGCCAGTCTGAGCGGGATGCCTGGCCCACTGTTGCAGGAGCAACCAAACGCAGATTTCTAAGTGCTCGGCGCATAACACTGCCTCGCATTGAGCGTGCTGCTGTAAGTGCTCGCTGAGCCGCAGCAGCACCAGACCGTGCTTCAGGCTTTGGTCCAACTTCCCCTCGGCGAGTGCCGATTCGGCCGCCATCTTGAGCAGCACGGCGAGCTGACTACTCAAACGATTTCCTCGGAAATGCGACCGGACATATAAACCGGTGAAGAGTTCTGGATCAAAGGCACAGTCCGCTTCCTGCGCAATGAGCGCCGCTTCGCTGACCTGTGGCGCATTGCGAGCCAACCAATCGCGGTTGTCCAGATTCTCCCAAGCCACAAAGTCGCTGTGAATGTCGTCAAATTCCGGAGTCGTCAACTGCAACTCTTCGACCACTCCAGTCACCGCGTTTGGAGAGACCAAGACTTTGCGGCGAAACATCGCCCGACCTTCAAGCGACTCGGCCAAGCGAGTCCAGCGCTGCGCCGTTTGCTTCGCGTCAGGCGAGACGTTGGTCGCGATCGTCTCCAACGTGCTGATGGGCGTACTTTGCCATTCGACATCGACGGATAACACCAAGGGAACCTCCACGACTCGATAAATCGGCACGCCGATCAGCGTGATCAGAGTCGGCGCAACACATGCGGCGATGACTCGCATCCAGCCGCGAATCGAATTTCGTTCTTCCAGCCAATCCGTCATCCGCACGGCCGACGCCATCAGCAAGCCGACGATCAGCGGGAGTACCGCCAGCCACGACGGGACCGCAAAGTGAACGGTCAACTGCTGCCAGACAAACGCGAGTGCTGACAGCACGAATCCGACGGTCGCGACCGTCACCGCGCGAGCCATCAGCAGCGACGCCAACTGTCCGACCGCGAAACACAAGCCGACCGCCGACACCGAGCCTGACACCACTCCACCCAAACTCTCGCGCATCAGTTGCGGCCCTTGGGACCAGTTGCTTGGCTCTGCCCAGTCATAGCCGTATGCCAATTTTCGCAGGAGACTTTCAGACCCGCGCCACGATTCTCCAAAGCTCAGGGACGCTGTGGCGGCCGTGAGCAACGTCACCGTCAGCAACATCACGGCGAACCACACGCCTTGCTTGATGAACCACATCGCCACCGGAGACGCTCCGTGCCCGGCGAAGTCTCGAAACCTCTGCCCCGATTGCTGAGCCTGAAACGACCACGCTCCGAACACGAACGACACCAACGCCATCACAAACGGAAACTCTTTCGCCACCAACGCGGAACCCCATGCGACGAACAACCGCTGACAGGCGACATAAACTCCAAACGCCGCCAGCACGAACAACATCACTCGCCAAGCCTGCCGCCACTCCAGCCACAACAACCGCCGAGCCTCCCGCCGCCACGCCGGCAACCATTCATCCGGCAAGCACAAACCGAACGGTCGCACGACCGCTCGCCAACCGCCGCTGAGTCGTTCGGTTGCGCGCGAGGACCGTGCTGGCCGTTCTCCCGTCGCTGTCACTCGCCGCCAAGCGTCGAGCAGTCGCTCAACGGTTCGCGGCCAACGGTCTTCGTCCCAGGTTTGGACCAGCCACACGCTCGCGAGCAGCAACGCCCCCGGAATCACTCCCAGATGGATCAGCCATTCGAGCCAGGACACGGGAGCAAATTGATCGCCGACGTTGAAAGTTAGCAGAGTCAACACTGTCCGAGGCAACAGCCAGGCGGCCAAGGCGGTGGCGATCAAGCTGGAAAACACCCGCTGAAACAGCAACGAGAAGAAGACGCCACACGACAAGACATTCAAGATCCACGAACAGATTTCGAGGACGCGGCGACTGTCTTGGTGAATGTCGACAAAGATGACCGTGAGCTCTGGGTGAGACTTCGCGAGCCTCGCCACGGTCGTCTGCGTCGCCTGTGAATTGAGAGGGTCGACCATGAGCGGATAAAGGTCTCTCGGCACCACCAGAAAATCGAGCACGTTCGTGGGGATGACCAACAGCGCGAACATCGCCACCGTGCTCGCGACGCAGAGGCCGACCTTCACTCCCAGCAACGTCAGCGGAGGCGCGGCCAGTCGACACAAAAATTGATCGGTCCCTTCCTCGCGTTCGCCGGCAAACGACATCGACAAACTCGCCACTGCGAAAATCGCAGGCAGCGCCGCCAAGACTCCGATCAACCACATCGCTCGCGGATGGTAGGTCACTCCGTTGGCGACCGCGTGTTGGGTGTCGAAGACCCACACCAGTCCGAGTTGCAACACGACGGCCGTGACGAACAGCGTCAGCCACAACGCGCGCAGCGTGCGGAGTTCTTTCCAAGCCAAGCGGTGCAGCAGTTTCGTGTTCATGGCGAGTGATTTCAGAGGGTCAGATGAGATTTGAGATTTGAAATCTCAAATTTGAAATTTCAGATTTCAGATTTCGCCTCTTCGGCAACAGGCTCTTCCGCTGGCGTCCACGTTCCGCCCGCTCCGGGCACTTTGTCGGGATGCAGGTAGCCGACGAAGATTTCTTCCAGCGACGGCACACGCACATCGACGCGAGCGAAATCCGCGCGGGCTTGCAGGTTCAAGAGATCGTCGTCGTTCACGTCGCGGACGAGTGCTCGCCATTGTTGGCCGATGCGTTGTTGGCTGATCAACTTGCCGGGTAGTTCGGCGGGATCGGGCGAACCGCTCGGCAACGTCAGCGTGATCTCGCGAACCGATCGCTTCAGATCGTCGAGCCGTTCGCTGACAACCAGCTTGCCGTGTCGCAGGATCGCGACGATGTCGGCAACTCGTTCGACTTCGTGAATCTGATGGCTCGACAGCAGCACTGTGCGGCCTTCGGCGGCGACGTCGGACATGCTCGACAGGAAATCGCGACGCACGATCGGGTCGAGTCCGGACGTCGGCTCGTCGAGAATCAGCAGCTCCGGCTCGTGAGCCATCGAAACGGCCAACGACACCTTCGCGAGTTGTCCTTTCGACAGCGTCTTCAACTTCTGATTCGGCGAGAGTTCAAACCGCGCCACCAGTTTGCAGAACTGCGAGTAGGTGTTCGGCCCGTGAAATCCGGCCGCGAACCAGCCGGCTTCATCGACCGTCATCCAGCCGTACATCTGCGGCCGATCCGGGACGTAACCGACTCGGCGGCGAATCTCGCGGCCCTGTCGCCGGCTGCTCAGGCCGAGCACTTCCGCTTCGCCGCGGTCGGGATCGCACAGCCCCAGCAGAATCTTCAGCGAGGTCGTCTTTCCCGCTCCGTTCTCGCCGAGCAGCGCCACGACGGTGCCCGGCGGAGCTTCCAGCGAGACGTCATCCAGTGCGAGCGTGCGTCCGAAGCGCTTCGTCACTTGGTTCAATCGGAACATCGTCTTCATCGCGTTCCCTTTGGTCAAAAACGGTATTACGGCTACCGGCTGTCGGCTTTCGGCTTTCGGCCGGGTTTGGGTTTTGAGGCGGTGAGTTCTGCGTCGAACATTTCTTGGAGTTCCGCGTCATCGAGTTGACTTTGCCGAGCTTCGATCAGCACCGACCGCAACCGTTCGCGGATCAATGCGTCTCGATCTTGCAGGCAGCGTTTGACGGCCTTCGAGCTGATTTCGAGGCCGATGCCTCGCACCATTTCAAGAATGCCTTCGGCTTGCAGCTCGCGATACGCTCGCGCGACGGTGTTCGGGTTCAGAGCCAGCGTCGTGGACAATTCTTGCAACGACGGCACCCGCTGGCCGGGTTGCAAGGCTCCGCTGGCAACGGCGAATTTCACCTGCCGCATGATCTGGTCGTAAATCGCCAGTCCGTTATCCGGATCAATCGTGAAGAACATGGCCAACACTCCTAGTCTGCTATCGTGATAGCACACTAGCTCTGAGCGTCGGCGGCGTCAAGCCGTCACTTGGCGCGTTTGGCTTCGGCTTCTTTCCAGAGCGGGCCATAGACCTCTTTGTCGAACGGCGGACAGCCGGTGGCGTATTGGCCGAGCGGGTGGTCTTTGGTCCGCATCAGGTTCGTGCAGTACGAGAATGTGCGGCAGACTCGCTTGCGGTCGAGACGACCTGTATCGGCCAGTTGCTTCACGAAATCCGGTTGCGAAAGCGTGCCTCGGCCGAGTCCGACGAAGGCTGCTCGGCCGAGCGACACGTTGGCGGCGGCGGCTTGCGGGACGAAGTCTTGCAGCCAACTGTAGCCGCTGCCGATGATCGGCACGTGGGTTAGGCTTCCAGCCTGACTGCCAAAAGGTGACAGGCTGGAAGCCTGTCCCACGTCGCTCTGCAAGCGCGCCGCGATCCGGAAGTGCCGATCGACTCCGATCAGCGGATGCTCCGGGGACTTGTAGCCATCGACTGGCGGATACTCGGCCGGCCGGACGAGATGCGGGTTCGCATACGGATTGCCGAGCGACACGTTCAGCAAACCGACGCCCCACTCGCGCAGCCAGCGAGCGAGTTGCAACGGCTCGGTCAGATCGTCTCGCAAATGATCGTGTGGATCGGTGCCGAACGCCGTCGCCAACGGCAGTTCGTGCGGACATGGTTCGCCAACAAAATCTTCGCCCGCTCCGTGATACGGGATGCCGTCGTAGGCGTTGAATCGCGAGGCGATCAGTAGCGATGGGAATTCGGCGCGGATGCGGGTGATGACGTTGCGCACCAAGCGTGTCCGATTTTCCAGAGAGCCGCCGTACTCGCCGGGGCGGTTCTTCGCGGCGAGCAGTTCCGACAGCAGATATCGGTGACACTGTTTGATGTCGATGAAGTCACAGCCGATCCGCGCAGCGAGCTTCGCGGCGGCGAGATATTGGTCTTCGATGCGTTTCAAGTCGTCGTCAGTCAGCAGCGGGTACGACGCATCGACGAACTGGCCGGTCGATTTGTCGCGCGTCAGCGGATCGAGAATCGGATCGTGCGTCGCCAGCAGTGGCCGACGAAAACTGAATCGCCCGGAGTGCGTCAATTGCAGGCCGAGCAACAGATCGCGGTCGTCGCCACAGGACTCGCGATGCGCGGCTCGGCAATCGGCGAGCATCTTTTCAATCGCTGCGGCGGAACCCTCGTGCAGCCACAACTGTCGCGGGTTCATGCGGGCATTGTCGGCGATCGCGGTCGCTTCGCCCCAGATCAGCTTGGCTCCGCCGGAGCCAAAGCGGACGTAGCGGCGAAATGTCAACTCGTCCGGCAGACCGTCGAGCGTTCCGTCGCAGCCCTCCATCGGCTGAATCGCCCAGCGGTTGCCGACCGTTCGGCCACCGACCTCGATCGGCTGAAACATCACCGACAAGTCGTCGGACATCGCAATGTGCGACAGGCCGAGTCGCTCGGCATCGGCAACAACATCGGCGGGAGTCTTGTATCGAAAAAAGTGAGCCATGAGAGTTGGTCGGGATTGTGGTACGGGAGTCTGATCCGCATCACAATGGCTACCGAAGCAATAGGAGGCAACCATGCGACTGGGCGATTTTGAATTGCAAACGATCTCTGGCGGCAACTATTGGATCGACGGCGGGTCGATGTTTGGCGTCGTACCTCGGACGGTTTGGACTCGGTACATCTCAGTCGATGACAAAAGCCGCATCTTGCAACGAACGAGTTGCGTTCTGGTGCGGACCGGCCGCGAGAATGTTTTGATCGATACCGGCTACGGCTCGAAGCTGACCGAGAAGGAACGCGGTAATTTTTCTTCGGAGCCGGGAGAGCCGCTGGTCGAGAGCCTCTCGGCAGCCGGTCTGACGGTGAACGACATCGACGTCGTTGTGCTCTCGCATTTGCATTTCGATCACGCGGGTGGAGCGACTCGGTTCGATGCGTCGGGGCGCGCGGTGCCGACGTTTCCGAAGGCGACCTACGTCGTGCAGCGTCACGAATGGGCGACGGCAACGGCCGAGTACCCGGAACTCCGCGCGGCATACCATCAGCCGAACTTCGTGCCGCTCAAAGAAGCGGGGCAGTTGCGGCTAATTGACGGCAACGTCGAGATCGTTCCCGGCATTCGATCTTGGATGACGGGTGGGCACACGGAGGCTCATCAAGCCGTGGTCATCGAGAGCGGTGGCGAGGGAGCGATCTATCTGGGCGACATCTGTCCGACGTTTCGGCACCTGCCGTCGCTGTGGTGCATCGCTTATGACCTCGAACTGCTGAAGCTGCGACGTATCAAGTCAGAAGTTCTGGGAACGTGCGCCGATCGCGGCTGGTGGGCCTTGTGCGATCACGATCCCGATCACGCGGCGGCGAAGTTGCGTCGCGATGACAAGCGTGACTTCGCGGTGGTCGAGACGTTGGCAACGCTTTGAGGTCTGCGATGAGGCAACGCAGTGCAAAGTGACGAGTGCAGACTGCAAAGTGCAAAATGACGCTTTGAAACACTCTTCACTTTGCACTCGTCACTCTGCACTTTTCACTGCGCGGAAATCGTCGCGTCGAAGCCCATCAACTGTTGATCTCCGCAATCCGAGCCTTGATCAGTTTTCGCACCAAGGCGACCGGCAGAGGTTTGTCGGTTTGGAATTGGATGCTGCCCTTGGTGGTTTTGTAATTCTTGAGATCGTCCTGGTGAGCGGCCACCGTCGAGCCACTCATGGGGTAAAAGGAACAATGCTTCGCGGACGCACTGAAGCCGGCAAAGCACTCGCCGTTCAGACGGAACGCGGCGATCCCGTAGTTGATGCACTCTTCCGCCTTCGGCGCTGCCGCCCGGATGGTCTTGCGAAGTTTCTCCAGCGCGGCTCGCTGGTCATCGCTCAAGGCGGCGAGGTACTCGTCGATGGTCATGGGGTTAGCGGCCACGGTTTGTGTTCCTTTGAGGAATTAGCCAATACCACCACTTGCAAACCGTTTGATGCACGCGGCGAAGTTCTCGGCATACGGTTCAAAGCAGTTGTATTCATGCTTGTAGAGAAAGACTTGAAACTCCTTCTTGCTTTTCTGCACATCGAAGCAGAAGCAATCACCATGCTCAGTGTCGGCGAACATAACGCCATTGACGGCGTTGGTTTCTTCATCGTCAGAGTCAAGTTCGCCAGTTCGATACCCCTCCAAGTCGAGATCGCCCAGAGCTAGAATCCGAACCGTAAACCCTTCTTGTGCATCGATGTTTTCAAACGATGCTGGACCGACCTTCGTGACGAAATCGAGATAGGACTTAGGAAGCTTAAACTTGAGACGTTTCTCGACAGACTTGATGTCGTCTTCTGAGTTCACGTCGCGCGAGTGGCTCTTCAAGTAACTTTGAAACCATTTTGCATCTTCTTCGGACAATGTGCCGGTCGGATGGAGAGAGATCCCATGCTGTTCGAGGGTTTGGATTTTTTCTCGTATCCAAACAGATTCGGCCTTGTCTGCTGATGCAGGTTTTCCGCAAGTCGCCTCGTAGAAGCCTTTCGCTTTGATCTTCTTCAGCAGATGAAGAAGGCGGACGGACATGAAGAGGTCGCGACTGATCCATTGGTCCCAGGCAATTTCAGAAGAGCCCCAAGTAGACGATTTCAAAATTTCGTATTCAGACTGCCCCGTCCAACCAGGTCCGGCACCACCGCTAGCCTGCGGGTAAAATAACCACTCACTGAATTGTGAGCCTGGGTGGGCCGACCGTGGTTCGCCACATGTATCGCATCGCGGGATTGAAGGGTCGACCTTGGCAGTGATGACTTGATGGTTGGGGACCGCCAGAAGCCACGGCGTTTCTTCGGTTGTTCCCTTGTAGCAGGTTGAAAAAAAGCTGCATTGACTGGGAGCGAGAAGCTCCAACACCTGACGAACACGTTCACGGACGAAGAAATTACCGTTCTCAGCCTTAGCCAACTCGTTGGGGGACATCGTCCGGCTCTTGATGAGAAAATAGGGCTGCGGAACGTGATCCAAATCGGGGAAACCACACTTCGGACATTTCGCCGGAAGAAGATTGATTGGGTCATCGAGCATGTCTCGGCAATCCATGCGGTCGTCGGAGCCGGTAAGTTGGATACACCGCATGGCGAGTGGCTCCTTCGGATGCCGAACAGAGATTTGAACCGCACAGCCGTTGACGATGGGGACAATCAGCGCGGTTCCATGAGTTGAGCGCCAAACTACTGTGGGAGAAACGATCTGCCAAGCCGGCTGGGAACGACGGTCGCAAAATCTCGTCGGTGATCGGTCACACGCGAAGTTTCGGACTGCGATCTATTCAGGACGTCTTGGCGAGCCGGAGGGCGTCAGCCCACGGACAGAACGGCACGCGGATGAGTCCGGGGGCTGACGCCCTCCGGCTCGCCAAATCACTCATTGGAGAAACTGACGTCGCAACAGTTGTTCGGCTTCGCGTTGAGGCTCGGTCAGAGCCGGCGCATCAATCGCGTTGCGGAGTTCGGCCGGGTCTTGTTGAGCGTCGTAGAGTTCGCGGGCGACTGTCTTCTTCGTCTTCCAGTCACGCCATTCGGTGTAGCGGACGCGAGCGGTGCGGACGCTGACGCCCATTGCGGTTGGTTCGCCGCTTGGTTCGCGGTCGAAGTACGACGGGCGCGGATGTTGTGTGAACGCGGCGGGCTTCACCGATTTCGACACGTCGTTGAGCACGGGGACCAAGCTGGTTCCATCGAGGCCGGTGGGGCGAGGCAAGCCGCACAACTCGACGAGCGTCGGGAAGAGATCGAGCAGTTCGACGAGCGATGATGTGCGTTGGCCGGCGTTCGCGGACTTCGGCGTCGCGAGGAACAGCGGCACGCGGGCGTCGTATTCAAAGTTGGAGGTCTTCGCCCATTGGGTGTGCTCGCCGAGGTGATAGCCGTGATCGCCGGCGAAGACGATCACCGTGCGGTCGGTCAGCTTCAGGCGATCCAGTTCATCGAGCACCTTGCCGAACTGCGCGTCGAGATAGCTGATGTTGGCGAAGTAGCCGTGCCGAATCTCGGCGACTTGTTCGGGAGTGAACGTGACTTGATTGGGCGGGATGCCGCGCAGCTCGCGACCGTCGTGGAACGCGACGTCCGGCGCACCGGTCGGGCGTGCGGGATTCAGCGGCGGGAGTTTGGCTCGGTCGTACAAGTCCCAATACTTTTTCGGAGCGTTGAACGGTGAGTGCGGCTTCCAGAATCCAACGGCGAGGAAGAACGGTTGCTCGCGCACTTCGCGCATCACGCGGACGGCTTCGTTGGCGACTCGGCCGTCGTAGTAGGCTTCGTCGGGGACATCGCGGCATTCGTAGAGCGGGCCAGTGCCGTACTGGCGCGGCGACGCAGACGCGAGGTTTGGCGGCAGTTCGCCGGTGACTTGAGGCGCGTCGTCGCCGTGATTGGCATAGTGCAGGAATTCCGGAGCGCTCCACGAGCGCGGGTCGCCTTTCACTTTCGTGTGCCAGTTGTGAAAAATCTTGCCGACGCAGCGAGTCGTGTAGCCGTGCTCTTTGAACCACAGCGGCAGGGTCGTGACGTCGGGATTCTTTTCTCGGAAGTGCAGGCCGTTGTGCCACAGCTTGAGCGTGTCCGGCCGGCGGCCGGTCAGGATCGAGGACCGCGACGGGTTGCAGAGAGCTTGCTGGCAGTAGGCTCGGTCGAATTGCACGCTGCGCTTCGCCAGCCGGTCGAAGTTCGGTGTGACTGCGGGCGAGCCGAAGCTGGCCAGTTCCGGCCGCAGGTCGTCGGCCATGACGAACAGGACGTTGAGCTTGGGGGCATCGGCGGCCTCGGTTCGCGTCATGTGGCCGAGAATCAACAGACCAGCGGCGAGGACGGTACGACCGGCACCAAATAAAATGCTTCGTGAAAACATCGTTAGCTCCTTTGGAGTGCGGCGAGCCATCGCCGCTTTCTGTTTATATTTGGCCGAGCGTTTTCGTTCGAGGTCGCGGGACATCGTTGCTGATCGAGCAGCGACCCAGCACGACGCGCCAGCGAGTGATTTTCTTGAACAACCACTCGCTGGCGCGTCGTGCTGGGTCGTCAGAGGAAGCCCGGCCAAAGCGGCGATGGCCCTCCGCACTCCAAAGGGCTGCAATTTCGATGGCTCGGAATTGTTTTGGCGGGCGGCGAGCGGCATGATGCTCGCCACGCATCGAGCCGACTTTCGAATCGGCTCCGGAGAAAGAATCATGAATCGCAAGCTCACGTTATTGGCGGCTGCCGTGGTTGCCGTCGCCGTTGGGACATTCGACTTTCACGCGGATCAAACCGCATCGGCTCAAAGTTCGCAGGCGCGAGGCAAGACCAAGGCGACCATGAAACGCGGGGCGAAATCGAAGCCGGCCCCGCCCAAGAGCAACTTGCCGACCGGGGCCGAGAAGACCAAAGTCGAGATCGCTCCCGTCAAGCCGGAACTGCGCGACTCGGCGTTGCGGGCGGCGGCGAAGATCGACGCGCTCGTCGAGTCTGGATTGAGGAAGACCGGGCAGAAGCCCAATGAGATGTCATCGTCGGAGCATTTCCTTCGCCGAGTTTATCTCGACATCACGGGCACGATCCCGACCTCAAAGCAGACCGAAACGTTTCTGGCCAACAAGTCGGAGAGCACTCGGATCGCGCTGGTCGATAGCTTGCTCAACCGGCCCGGTTACGCCAGTCAGATGTACGATTGGATGGCAGACATCCTGCGGCTGGTCGATCGCTCGGACAACAACAATTATCTGCGGCCGTACTCGGACTGGGTCAAGGAATGCCTGCGCGACAACGAGTCGTGGGACTCGATGGTGCATGACATGCTCACGGCCGAGGGACGCGTGTGGGATGAGCCGGCGGCGGGCTTCGTGCTTCGCGATCCGGGGATGCCGCTGGACAACCTCAACAACGCCGTGCGGATTTTTCTCGGCACTCGCATCGGTTGTGCTCAGTGCCACGATCATCCGTTCGACAAGTGGACTCAGAAAGAGTTCTATTCGCTGGCGGCGTTCACGGCTGGCATCGAGTACCGGCCGACGACTCGCATCAACATCGCCCCCAAAGACATCGACAAAGCCTCCAGCAAGGACGGCAAGGAATCCAATGAGGCCCGGCAAGCGAAGCAGTTGATGCGGCTGAATCGCAACGGCGTCTCGAACAACGACAAGAAACAACTCAAATTTCCGCACGACTATCAATACAGCAACGCCAAGCCGGAGCAGTTCGCGATACCAGCCGTGCTCTGGGGAACGGCTCCGTCGAAGATCAACAACGCCGACCGCCGCAAGGTCTTCGCCGATTGGGTTGCAACGGGCGACAACCCGCGCTTTCAACTGACGATGGCGAATCGGCTCTGGCAGAAGGCGATGGGGATCGGCCTGATCGAGCCGGCCGATGACATGAAGGACGAAACTAAAGCCACGAACCCCGAACTGATGGAGTTCCTCGCCAAGGAACTGGTCCGGCTGAAGTTCGATCTCAAGGAATTCCAACGAATCATTTACTACTCAAAGACGTACCAGCGAGCGGCGACCTACAGCGAACTCGATCCGGAGAAGCCGTATCTGTTCCCCGGCCCGCTGCTCCGCCGCATGACTGCCGAGCAGGTGTGGGATTCGCTGCTGACGCTGACGATGCCGAACCCGGACACCGTTGTCCGCCCGGATGACGATGAGTACGTCGAAACCGTGTCCCTGACCGATAAGACGACCGCTGAAGAGCTGCTCAAGAAAGTGGAACGGCTCGCAGAGGTTCGCAAGGAAGAGAACAAGGACAAGAACAAGCGGCTCTACAAAGGCCAGGAGTTGGTTCGTGCATCCGAGTTGCCGCAGCCGTTGCCGGAGGGTCACTTCCTGCGACAGTTCGGTCAGAGCGATCGGCAGAGCATCGCCGACAGTCACACCGACGGCACCGTGCCGCAACTGCTGACGATGTTCAACGGCCCGGTCACGCACATGATGCTGGAGCAAGGCTCGGTGATCTACAACGAAGTCACCGCCGAGAAATCGGTCGAAGCGCAGATCAACAAGATTTTTATTCTCGTGCTCAACCGCCATCCGACCCCTGCCGAGCGGGTGGTGGCTCAAAAAGAAATGAAATCCGCCGGCCCCGCCGGCTACGGCAATGTCATCTGGGCATTGCTCAACACGCGCGAGTTTCTGTTCGTTCAATAAACAGCGATCACCAACCCCACTGGGCTTGTCCCAGTGGCTCGCGGGCTTTTGCGCTACTTGTGCTGAGTAGTGCAAAAGCCTGAAACCACCGGGGCAAGCCCGGTGGGGTGAGTGACAGGAAAGAAGGACCAATCATGTTTCAGTTCGATTCCTTCCGACTCGATGACCTCTCGCGCCGGCAGTTGATGGCCGACATGGCAAAGTATTGTCTTGGCGTCACTGTGCTGCCGGCTGGCTTCGCGGCGGCACTCGATGCGGCTGACAAAAAAGACGAAAAGAAGAAAGCCGCTCCAGTGAAGCCATCGTCATCGAGCAGCAGCGGTGGCAAAGCCAAGCATCTGATTTATCTCTACATGCAAGGAGCGATGTCGCAGCTCGACACGTTCGATCCGAAGCCCAAGAGCAAGGTGCAGGGGGACACGAAGCCGATCCAGACGAAAATCTCTGGCGTGCAGTTCGGCGAGAAGTTGCCGGAACTCGCCAAGATCGCCGACAAGCTGGCGGTCATCCGCTCGATGAACACGACGACCGCTGCGCATGAGCCAGCTCGCTATCTGATGAGCACCAGCTACAAGCCGATCGCGACCACGCGGCATCCGGGGTTGGGTTCGTGGGTCCACAAGATGCTCGGCCGAATTCACAAGGAGTTGCCGGTCGCGGTGCATGTCGGCGGCGGCATTGGGCCGGGATATCTCGGTGCCGAGTTCGCTCCAGTGCCAGTCGGCGATCCGTCGCTGGGCCTGCAGAACACGAAGTCGCCGGCGTATCTCAACGATTCCGCGTTCGACAAACGGATGGACCTGTCGCACGCCTTCGACAGTGACTTTCGCAAACTGGCGGGGACAAATCGCAAGGTCAACGGCTACGACGATCTCTACAAGGATGCGATTCACCTGCTGCGCAGCGAAGACCTCAAAGCGTTCGATATCAGCAAGGAATCGGACGACGCGAAGAAAGCGTATGGCGAGACACGCTTCGGCCGGGGTTGCTTGCTGGCTCGGCGATTGGTGGAGAATGGCGTGCGATACGTCGAAGTGTCGCTCGGCAGTTGGGACCATCACGTCGATCTGTGGACGAAGATGGGAACCATCGGCAGCGAACTCGACAAGGCAGCCGCAAACCTGATCGCCGACTTGAATAGCCGTGGCTTGCTGAAAGACACGCTGGTTGTGATCGGCACCGAGTTCGGCCGCCGTCCGGAGATCAACCAAAACAGCGGCCGCGATCATCACCCGGCCGCGTACTCGTGCGTACTGGCCGGTGGTCCGATTAAGGGTGGCCAAGTCTGGGGAGCCAGCGATGCAGACGCCTTCCGCGTTGAGTCCGACGGTGTCACGCCGGAAGACTTCAACGCCACGATCGCGGTGGCGATGGGCATTCCGCACGACAAAGAAATCCACTCGCCCGACGGCCGCCCATTCACGCTCGGCAACAAGGGTAAGCCGATTACGAAGTTGGTGTGAGTCGCCTCGCCCGACACTTAGCACGAAGCGCCAGCGAGTGGAGCATTACGAACAACCACTCGCTGGCGCGTCGTGCTGGTGTGCTCAAACAACCTCGCTCAGCGCGACCGCTCGGTGTTCGGCGACGGAGCGATAACACGCTTCGACCAAGGCCATCGTCTTGAGGTTGTCGTCGCCACTGATCTCCGGCGGCGTCCCGTCTTCGAGGGCACACAGCAGTTGAGCCATCGGGCCGACGAAGGCATCGGGGAACCAGACTTCATCCCACCGCGGTTGATGCCACTGGCCGGCGGAAGATGTCGTCGAGTAGTCGAGCGTGCTGGGCGTGCGCTGCGGGTAACTCGGCCAGCCGATGGTCCCGCGTGCCAGGCCGGTCGTGCCCTCGATGCGCCAACGGATGCCGATGTCGGACGCTGCTCCTTCGAGAGTCGGGCCGGCCCAGACGTCGTCCCAGGACGAGGCTCGAAAACCGTTCGCGTATTCCAGGATGTAGAGGCAGATGCCGTCGGTGTGCTCGAATTTCTTTGACGTGCGCGGATCGGTGCGGACGCTGGCGAAAACTCGCTCCGGATCGCCGAACCAGTAGCGGAATGTATCGAGATGATGAATGCTCATGATCCGCAGCGTGACCCAGCCGAGCCGCTGTTGCCACGGCATCCAATGCGGGATTGCCCGCATGTCAATCGACGCGAAGATCGGCTCGCCCAGGTCGCCGCGTTCGATCAGCCGCCGAGCCGCCCGCACCGATTGGTCGTAGCGCATGTTTTGATTCACGGCCAGCGTGATGCCCGACTTTTGGCACAGCCGGACGATCTCGGCGGCCTCGGCGAAATTCATTCCGAGAGGCTTCTGCGCGAGGATGCCGCGAATGTGATCGGCGTGTTTCACCGCTTCGCGCACGACGTCGATCTGCACGTCGGGCGGCACGGCAATGTCGATGACCTCGATGCTCTCGTCGGCGAGCAACGTCTGATAGCTGTCATGCACGGTCGCCAGTCCGTGTCGCGTTGCGACCTCTGCGGCACGGCTGCGCGATCCGGAACAAATCGCGATCGGATTGAACCCGGCTTGCCGGTACGCGACCAGATGGCAATCAGCCATGATGAAGCCGGCTCCGATGCAACCGATGCGCGGTGATGTGTCGCGTGGCTGTTTCGGGCGAAAGTCGAGATCGTCAGTGGCGGGCATGTGTGGCTCCGTGACTTGCACTGTCTCCACCGAGGCAAGCTCATTGGTATCTACACAACTATCCGCACTTGAGGATGGGGAATGGTAGCGAGACATCACAAACGAGTTGTTTGAGGTCACTGAGATCATGGTGTTCGAGATATTCCAGCATCGTCAACACAACGCACAGTCCGGCCAGCAATGC
>CAMDPK010000039.1 GCA_945904015.1 Candidatus Kuenenia stuttgartensis
CGGCGAGGGGCAAGTCGTGTTGTGCGTGCAAGGTTCGAGTGCTCGGTTCACGCCGGAAACCAAAACGCTGCCGATCGACTGCACAGTCATCGGCCTCGTCGACACGGTGCAGGTGCACGGCAAAACGGTGTTCAAGGCGGAGTAATCGAACGAGATCATGCCCCAGCAACGAGAAATGACGCCTGAGCAATACGCCGCGATGGAGCCGGACAAAGTTCTGCGAATCATGCAGATCATTGCCGGTGCTCTGATCGCGGGCGTGCTGTCGTTTGCTGGGGTCGCGAGCTTCGTCGTCTTTGGTCAGGCTCCGGCGGCTCAGCCGGGAGGGCAACCGCCGGCTGCTCAGAACGGGTCCGAGATCATCATGTACGTCGCGATGGCGTTTGCGGCGGTGGCAGTTGTGATGAGCTTTGTCGTGCCGAATCTGATCTCGGCGGCGGGCGTGAAGGGAGTTGCCAAGCTGTCTCAGGACGGGACAGCGACCAGTCCGAAGGAATTGTTTGGACGGCTGCTCGGTGTGGCTCAGACCAAGATGATCATCGCAATGGCTTTGGTTGAAGGAGCGGCATTCTTCAACTTGATTGCGTTCATCTTCACGAAGTCGCTGATTCCGCCAGCCGTCGTCGGAGCATTGCTGCTGGTCATGGCGATTCACTTTCCCACAAAGATCAATTTGGCTCGCTGGCTGGAAGACCAGCAGCGATTGTTGAGTTAATTCTCCCCACAACCTCTCAACGAGAGTTTTCGATATGTCCACAGAAGCCACCATTCGTGCTGTCGTTCAAGAAGTTCTCACCCAACTCCAGAAGCGAAACGGCTTCACCGCGAGCAAGCCGCGTAACGGGGACTTTGGCGTGTTCGCCAATGTCGATGATGCGGTCGCGGCCGCGAACGATGCGTTCAAGAAGCTACGCGAGACTTCGCTGGAGACGCGGGCCAAGGCCATTGAGTGCGTCCGACAGATTTGTGTGTCGCAGGCGGTCGAGCTGGGCACAGCCGAGATGAAGGAGACCAAAATCGGGCGGCTCGATCACAAGATTGAGAAGCTGCAAATCCTGCAGCGTGTGCCGGGGATGGAGTTCATGAAGTCGGAAGTTTTTTCCGGCGATCACGGGCTGGCGGTGATTGAGGCGGCTCCGTTCGGAGTCATCGGAGCGGTCACGCCGGTGACGCATTCGCTGCCGACGCTGGCGTGCAACGTGATCAACATGGTCTCGGCCGGGAACACGGTCGTGTTCAATCCGCATCCCAGCGGCAAGCTGATCGCGTGTGAGGGGACTCGGCGGATCAACCGCGCGATCTACGAAGCGACCGGGCTGGAAAACCTCTTCACGATCGTGTCCGAGCCGACGCTCGAATCGGCCGCCGCGCTGTTCGCTCATCGAGGCATTCGGCTGCTGTGTGTGACGGGTGGGCCGGGAGTCGCGAAGGCGGCTCTGCAAGCCACCAAGCGAGCGATCGTCGCCGGGCCGGGCAATCCGCCGGTCGTCGTCGATGAAACGGCGGACCTCGAAATCGCCGCGAAGTCGATCATCCAAGGCGGAGCCTACGACAACAATTTGCTCTGCATCGGCGAGAAGGAAGTCTTCGCCGTCCACACGATCTTCGATCAGTTGATGTCCGAGATGAGCCGCGCCGGAGCACATCGCTTGAACGCCGCCGAAGTGGACCGCATGACGAAGGCCGCGTTCTCACCGCCGGAGAAGCCGGGCGATCACTGGCACCTGAACCGTGACCTCATTGGCAAAGACGCCAGCGTGCTGGCCGAGCAGATCGGCGTGAAGATTCCCGCCAGTGCGACGCTGCTCTTTGGCGAGACCAACATCGACAACCCGTTCGTCCCCGAAGAGCAGATGATGCCGTTCGTCCCGTTCATCCGAGTCCGCGACGTCCACGAAGGAATCCGTTTGGCGAAAGAGGCCGAACACGGCTTCCGCCACACCAGCCTGATCCACAGCCGCAACGTCCGCAACATGACCACGATGGGCAAGGAACTGGACACGACATTGTTCATCAAGAACGGCCCCTGCGGCGCGGGCCTCGGCCTGGGTGGCGAAGGTTATTTGTCATTCAGCATCGCAGGACCGACGGGCGAAGGTGTGACAACTCCGCTGACGTTCACTCGGCAACGACGATGCACGCTGGTTGATGATTTGAGGATCGTGTAGTCATGCAACTCGGCAAAGTCATCGGTCATGCGACCTCGACGGTGAAGCATCCGTCGATGAACGGCTGGAAGCTGCTCGTCGTGCAGACGCTGGATGCCAAAGGCGAAGCCGATGGGGAGCCGGTCTTGGTCGTAGACAACTTGGGAGCCGGAGCCGGTCAGCGAGTGATGATCACCAGCGACGGCAAAGCGGTCAGTCAGATGTTGGGTGACGACAAGTCTCCCGTGCGGTGGGCGGTGATTGGGATTGCGGACGACAAGAAATGACACAGACGCCACCGGGCTTGTCCCGGTGGTTCAACGGCTTCTGCACTACTCGCATCCGAAATGCGAGTAGTGCAGAAGCCGTTAAACCCCTGAGGCAAGCTCAGGGGCGTGAGAATGGGAATTATGCCGTTGGCGTTGGACGAAAAGCTGGTTGAGTCGATTGTCGGCGAGGTGATGCATCGCCTCCGACCGACGGCGCAGCCGGTTCGCGCAGCGGTGGCTCCTGCTTGCCCCTCGCCCCTCGCCCCTCAGCCCTCAGCCACCTTTGCCGTCACCGACCGCGTCGTCACTGCCGAACTACTCGCCTCGCGGCTGAACGGTCAGAAGTGGGCGAAGGTCGCGATTTGTCCGAAGGCGGTGATCACGCCGAGCGCGTTTGATTACTTGCGGACTCACAAAATCGTTTGGCATCGCAACACGGCCGAGGCGGCTCCGAATCCGAACAAGCCGATCACTCGTTGGAAGGCACTGATCGTGACAGCGACTCCGAGTGTCCTACAGGCGGTCGAGCACACGGAGAGTCAGACGTTTGGCAAGCAGTGGTCTCACGAGTTGCTCGGCGGAGTTGATGAAGCGATCTCTGCCGCGACCAGCGCGATCAATCGAGGCGAAGTCAGCGGCATCTCGATCTTCGCTGACCACGCTGAACTCATCGCCTGCCGAGCCAACCGCAGCGAACGCGTCAACGCGGCCGTGGTCAGCGACGTGCAGTTGATCCCGGCGCTCAAGCAATACATGAATTTGAACCTGATGGTCGTACGGTCGTCGGGACGAAGTTTTTTTGAGTTACGAAATTTGTTGAAAGAGTTTGGAAGGTCCGGAGACGGCGCATCATGAGCCGAGGCTGGAAGCTGATGAAGGACATCGAGCAATGTATTGAGGAAGTCTCGGTGGAGGATCTTCAGAAGGCGGCACAGATTCTTCGACGCAACGCTGCGCTGTGGCCGAAATACGCGAAGTTGGCGATGAAGGATGTACTTCGAATCGAGCGTGAAATCGAAAAGAGACAGAACGATCAGCAGCAGGATTAGCGGACACAGATCATGCGAATTGCGGAAATTATCGGACGTTGCACGCTGTCGGTGTGTCATCCGAGCTTGCGCGGGGCAAAATGGTTGGTCGGCGTGCCGCTCACTCAGGAAGGGCTTCAGAACGTCGCGGCTGGAAAGTCGAAAGATGTCGGCCGTAACGAACCGTTTGTGATTTATGACGATCTGGGAGCCGACAATGGAACCTTGATCGCCGTCAGTGAGGGAGCCGAAGCCGCAGCACCGTTTGCCCCGAATTTGAAACCGATTGATGCGTATTCCGCCGCGATTTTGGATCGCGTCGTCATTGAGTGAATCTGAGATTGGAAATCAAGAGAAAGCGGCTTTGCCGCAAACCAAAGCGGTGCTGACACACCGCACTCCAAAGGGACAACATGGCCAATAACTGGAACAGCGGCGTGCATGATCGCCGTATCAAAGAAGAAATTTGTGAGATCGGACGCCGGGTGTATGCCAAAGGGTTCGCGGCGGCGAATGATGGGAACATCTCGGTTCGTGTGGGGCCGAACGAGGTCGTGTGCTCGCCGACGATGATCTGTAAGGGGTTCATGAAGCCCGAAGATATCTGCGCGGTCGATCTCGACGGTAAGCAGATCGCGGGGACTCGCAAGCGGACCAGCGAGATCTTGCTGCACCTGGCGATCATGCGTGCTCGCGAGGATGTGAAGGCATGCGTGCATTGTCATCCGCCACACGCGACGGCGTTCGCGGTCGCTCGCGAGCCGATCCCGCAGTGCATTCTGCCGGAGATCGAAGTCTTTATGGGCGAGGTGCCGCTCGCTCCGTATGAAACGCCGGGCGGACAAGATTTTGCGAATACGGTCCTGCCGTTCCTCAAGCCGGGGACGAACACGATTATCCTCGCCAATCACGGCACGATCAGCTTCGGGCCGACGCTGGAGCAGGCGTATTGGAAGACCGAGATTCTCGACGCCTATTGCCGGATTCTGTTGCTCTCGAAACAGCTTGGCGGTGTGACGTACCTCAACGAACAGAAGTCGCGTGAGCTGCTCGATCTGAAGAAGAAGCTGGGCTTCGATGATCCGCGATTCCATGTCGAGGACTGCGACCTGTGTGGCAACGGTGCGTATCGCGATGGCTACAAAGAAGAGATGCCGCAACCGTGTGCGTTCGAGCCGGCTCCGACGTATCCCGGCTATTTGCAAAAGCCAACCTACGCGGGCGGATCGGTTCCGGCCGGCGGCTCGCCCGATGTGGAATCGCTGGTGAAGGCGATCACGGAGCAGGTGTTGGCGGCGATGGGGAAGTAGCGGCTCCGAGCAGGCCGAGGACACCGAGTCCGTAGAACGTGTATTCGACGTCGGCTTGTTCGTCCCAACTGGCTCCGCGAAAGCCGCCGGTGGGGAATTCGAGTTGTTGCGTGATGAACGCTGCGATGGACGCCAAGTCCTGAAAGCGGTCGAGTCCGAAGTCCTGCGCGACGAGCAGCGACGTGAATGTCGAGAGTCCGTCGGCGAACGGGATGCGCGTGTTGGCTTGAAAGCCTCCCTCGTCGCTGCGGACTTGTTTCAGGAACTCGCGCAGGTCGATAGTGAGTTGCTCGTCGGCGAAGCCGAGTCGTTGCAGCAGCACGGCGGCGGCGGCGGTCGGGTTCGTGCCGCTGGTTTTCATCGGCGCGATCTCGACGAAGCCGCCGTCGTCACGTTGGCGGTCGAAGAGAAACTGGCCGAGTTTGTTCGGCTTCGGCGGTTTGCGATCGAGCAGTTCGTAGGTCATCACGGTCAGGAACGAGTGGTAGGTGCTGCCGATCGCTCCCTCGGTGGACTTCGCGTAGCCGCCGTCGGTGGTCCGGACGCTTTCGAGCTTCGCGGCGATTTGATCCGGCCAATCGGCTGGCTCGTTGGCCAACAGGTCGGGGCCACCGAATGTCTGCGTGACAAGTGCCGAGTACAGCCAACTAATGAGGTCGACGACGTGCAGCGTCCGCCAATCAAAGCGGCCGAGGAAGCTGCCGATCCGAATGGCTTCGTCGGTGGTCAGTCCGCCGAGCACGGCCAATCCGCGCACGGCGAAGCTGGTGTAGTACAGGTCGGAGTCCCCCTCGCGTCCTTTGAAGCCGGCGTCGCGTTGCTGGCGGGAGAGAATGAACTGCCGATGCCGCTCGCGACGTTCTGGCTCCAGCCGCGCGAGGCCCGTCGTCACGCGCGTGCCAAGCGAGATGAGATATGGATCATTGGTCATTGTTGATTGGCTATTGGCTATTGGTCATTGCTTGGCAGGCGACTTGTGAAGCGAGTTGTAAAGTTGAGGTTGGTCAATCACCAATGACCAACAACCAATTGCCAATCACCAATTTCAAGAGCGTCCCTCGCTTGCTTGCGTCTGTGCCGCTCACGCCGTCAAATCCGCCGCCTCACTCCGATCCGTCTGCGAGCTGCCGCTGATGTCTGAACCTGCTTTGCCTCACGAACCCGTCGCGACGGACGGCGTTGTCCCGGCGGATCATCCTGAGCACGCCGGATCGTTGCGCGAGCTGTTGCGGATCGCGGTGCCGCTGATGATCAGCTCCGGTTCGGTGAGCGTGATGCACCTGGCCAACCGGATCTTTTTGACGTGGTATTCGTTGGATGCTGTGGCGGCGGTGCTGTCGGCGGGGATCTTGCATTGGACGATCATCAGTTTGATTTTCGGGACGGTGCAATACGCGAACACCTTTGTCGCGCAGTACGAAGGGGCTGGCCGGCGCGATCGGGTGGCGGCGGCGGTGTGGCAGGGGATGTATCTCGCGGCGGTCGGCGGGGTGCTGGTCAATTTGATCGCGCTCTTCGCGGGACCGCTGTTTGCCATGATTGGGCATGAGCCGGCGATCGCTCAGCTTGAGGCGGAGTATTTTGGGACGCTTTGTTACTCGTCGGTGCCGACGTTGTTGACGGCGGCGATGACGTGCTTCTTCAGCGGACGGAGCAAGACGCGCGTCGTCATGGCGGTCAACGTCATCGGCGTGTCGATCAATGTGCTCAGCGATTACTTGCTGATCTTTGGGAATGGGCCGTTTCCTCGGATGGGGATTCGCGGAGCGGGCATCTCGACGGTGCTGGCTCAGACGGTGGAGTGCGTGATCCTGGCGTGGCTGCTGTTCCAAGCGAAGCCGCGTGCGGAGTACGGCACGCTGCGGAATCGAGCGTTCGATCGAGATCTCTTTCGGCGGTTCGTGAGGTTCGGGTTTCCTCAGGGGATGCACTTCTTTCTGGATGTCGCCAGCTTCGCGGTCTTCATGCAGTTGATCGGCCGGTTGGGCAAGACCGAGGCGGCGGCGACGACGCTGGCGTTCAATCTCAACACGCTGGCGTTCATCCCGATGCTTGGCTTGGGGACGGCGGTCTCGACGCTGGTGGGGAATCGGATCGGCGAGGGACGCCCGGAACTCGCGGTGCGGACGACGTGGACGGCGTTCAAAGTCTCGGCGGCGTACATGCTGACGTTCGCGGCGATCTACGTCCTGCTGCCGGAGTGGATCTTGCAGCCCTACTTCGCGTACTCGACCGACGTGGACCCGAACCGAGTCAACCCCGTGGTGGTGCGCGAGACGGTCATCGTGCTGCTGCGGTTCGTCGCCGTGTACTGCTTCTTCGATGCGATGGGGATTGTGTTCGGCTTCGCGATCCGCGGTGCCGGGGACACGCGATTCGCGCTGTGGTTCTCGTGCGTCTGTGCGTGGACGCTGTTGGTGCTGCCGACGGTGGTCAGCCTGAAGTGGTTCGATGGCGGACTGAATGCGTGCTGGTGGTTCTGCACGATCTACATCATCGTGCTGGGCTGCGGCTTCTTCGCTCGGTTTCTGGCGGGGCATTGGAAGTCGATGAAGGTGATCGAAACGATTCGCGTGGAAACCTAGCACGACGCGCCAGCGAGTGTTTTCCCAATCGAATCCTGCGTCGAATCACTCGCTGGCGCGTCGTGCTGGTTGCGAGAATCACTCGCTGGCGCGTCGTGCTGGTTGCAAGCGGACGTCGGCGTTCGGACTACTCTGGCACAATCTCCACCAGTACCGATTTGAAGCCGGGGGTTTTCGACAGCGGATCGACGTCGCGTGGGACGAGGATGTTCGCCTCCGGGTAGTACGCGATCGCGTTGCCGGGGCGGACGTCGAAGGGGCGGGCGAGCAGGTATCTCAGTTCGCCGGTGGTGCTGCGGACTCGGACTCGTTGATCGGGCTTGAGGCCGAGTCGGTCGAGATCGACTTGGCTGAGCAGGATCACGTCGCGGCGTTCCTGGCCTCGGTAGATGTCCTCTTCGTCGTAGACGACCGAGTTGAATTGGCCTTCGGAGCGGACGGTCATCAGCCGTATTCGGCCGTCGGGCGGCGGCGGCAACGCGGCGGTTTGGAATTTGGCCTTTCCCGTCGGTGTCGGGAACGAACGGTTGGCGAGGTCGCGGCCGGGGATGTGGAACTCGCGCTTGGTTTGGTCGATGTCGCCGATTTGTTCGAGGCCGGGGATCAGCTCGGCGATCAACTTGCGGACGGCCGAGTGGCTGTGCAAGTCGGACCAGTTGAGCGAACCGGCGACCGACTCGCCGAGGACTCGGCGTGCGATCTCGACGAGGATTGAGACTTCGCTCCGGGCGGCGGCGACTCGCGACGGGCCGCCGGCCGAGAGGCGGACGAAGCTGAACATCGACTCTTGCGTGGTCGGCTGCGGTTCTTCGTCGCGCGGCAAAACCGGGAGGATCAGCGTTTCTTTCGCTCGGCCCCAGGCGTGGCCGGTGTTCAGCGTCGTGCTGAGGTACGCGACGAGGTCAAGCTTTTGCATCGCTTGCTCGGCGAAGCGCGTGTCTGGGTTGCTGCCGAACAGATTGCCGCCGAGACAGAGTGCGGCTCGCATCTCGCCACGATAGGCCGCATCCATGCAGGCCATCGTGTCGAGGCCCGGCGACGTCGGGGCTTTGATGCCGAGACGTTGCTCGAAGCGTTCCAGCAACGCCTTCTTCAGAGTCGGTGTGACTCCGACGGAGCCGAGTCCTTGCACATTGCTGTGTCCGCGAATCGGCATCAGCCCGGCGTTCGGGCGGCCGACCATGCCGCGGACCAGCGCGAGGTTGGCGATCATCTTCACGTTTTCGACGCCGTGCAGGTGATGCGTGATCCCCATCGTCCAGCCGATGACGACGTTCTTCGCGGCGAGAAACGTCGTCGCGGAATCCTCGATGCTGGAACGGCTCACGCCGGAGCTGGCTTCGATATCGGACCAGCTCGTCGACTCGACTTGTTGGCGGAGAGACTCGAAGTCTTCGGTGTGCTGGTCGATGAACTCGCGGTCGAGTCCGCCTCGTTCGAGGACGACTTTGATGACGCCGAGCAACCAGCCGATGTCGCCGCCGATGTGCGGCTGGACGTATTGGCTGGCAATCTCCGAGCCGAACAACAGGCTCCACGGATCGCTGGGGACGCGGAAGTTGACGAGGCCCAGTTCCTTCGCCGGGTTGACGACGATGATTTTGCCGCCGCGCCGCCGAATCTGCATCAGGCTGCGCATCAGTCGCGGATGGTTCGAGGCCGGGTTGCCGCCGATCAGGATGTAGAGGTCGCAGCCATCGAGGTCTTCCAGCCGAATCGTCCCGGTGCCGGCTCCGACTGCGCTGGCCAGTCCGACTCCGCTGGCTTGATGGCAGTAGAACGAGCAGTTGTTGACGTAGTTCGTCCCGAACAGCCGCGACAAAAGTTGCAGCAGGAAGCCCGCTTCGTTCGACGACCGACCGCTGGCGTAAAAGAAACTTTGGGTCGGCCCGGCCTCGCGCAGCTTGCCGGCGATTTTGTCGAACGCTTCGTCCCACGAGATCGTGCGGTAGCCTTTGTCGTCCGGCCCCGCGAAGAGCGGTTCGCTCAGACGGCCGCTGAGTTCGAGTTCGCGCGGAGTGAGTGATCGCAATTCATTGAAGCCGTAGCGGCCGAAGAATTCCGGGCGGATACCGGACTGCATGTCCGAGGCCATCGCCTGGAAGGATTTCTTGCAGACCTCCGGGAAGTGGCCACCTTCGTTGACCATGCCTCCGAGTTGTCCGCCCATGCCCAGCGCGCAGGTCTTGCAAGCGTTGCGGCTGCTCATCGCTCGCCACATCCGCAGCCAGCCGACTCGCCTCGCGAGCCGCAGCGAATACCAGATCGCCTTCCAACCGCCACCGCTTTTCATGGGCGGGATTCTGGCCAGTTTGAGGGTGCGTCGCCAGTTACGAATCGGGGTTGGGATAACGGCTTTCGGCCATCGGATCACGGCTGTCGGCCGGACAAAACTCGTGCTCCCCGGAATCGGGAGAACCGCTACGATCCGCGCGATGGCCACGGAGGGCCGAGTGGTGATGCAGTCGGGGCGGTGAGCCGATACGGCTGGTGAGACCGACGCCGCCATGACAAGGATGACTCCATGATCGATGCTCCAGCGTTTGCCGCAGTGCCTCGCGTGCGGCTGTCGGGTTTGCCGACGGCTCGCCAAGTTCGGGTCGCGCATCTGGTCGGCATCTGCGGATCGGGCATGAAGGCTCTGGCCGAGATGCTCGGCGGACTTGGCTGGACGGTCTCCGGTTCCGATTTGCAGCCGGCGAGCGACACGTTGAATTTGCTCCGGCACAAAGGCTTCCGAGTGCATCGCGGTCACTCCGATGAGTTTCTTCCAGGCAACGCCGACCTGCTGGTTTATAGCCCGGCGATCACAGACTCGAACCCTGAACGCCGGCAGGCCGAGCGGCTGGGCATCCCGCAGTGGTCGTTCAACCAAATGCTGGGCGAGTTGATGAAGACTCGCGTCGGCATCTCGATTGCCGGGACGCACGGCAAGAGCACGACGACGGCGATGGTTGCCAGCGTGCTTCGCGATGCCGGTTTGTCTCCAAGCGTCGTGATCGGTGCGGAGTTGGTCGACAAGGGAGTTTCCGGCTGGGCAGGGGAGAGCGACCTGTTTGTCGTCGAGAGCTGCGAGTACCAAAAAAACTTTTTGACGCTGTCTCCCAAGCATGTCGTGCTGACCGGGATCGAGGCGGATCATTTTGATTTCTTCCACGACCTGCGTGAGACACGCGAGGCATTCGCCGAGTTCGTCAGCCGCTTGCCGTCGGACGGGCACCTGATCATTCGGGGAGACTGCGAGGCGACACGCATCGCCGCCGCGTCGAGCTTGGCCGAGATTGAGACGTTTTCGCTCCGCGACTGCACCGACTGGTGGGCGGCGGATCTGCGGCCGACATCGGACGGGATTCGGTTCCGCATCTTTCGGGGCGAGATGTTTTTCACCGAGATTTGCCTGCGAATCCCCGGCCGGCACAACGTTTTGAACGCGGTCGCGGCGGCGGCGATGTGTCATCACGTCGGAGCCTCGGCGATCGCGATTCGCGAGGGATTGAGCGATTTTCGCGGGACTAAGCGGCGGTTCGAGGTGCTTGGATCGTGGCGCGGGGTGACGATGATCGACGACTACGCGCATCACCCGACGGCTGTGACGGCGACGCTGCGGACGGCTCGCGAACAGTTTCCCGGCCGACGGCTGCTGTGCGCCTTTCAGCCGCATCAGGAGTCTCGGACGCGGGCGTTGCTCGACGACTTCGCCGAGTGCTTCGATGCGGCGGACGAAGTGTTCCTCGCTCCGATCTTCACGGCTCGCGAGAAATGCCCGGAGGCGGCTGAGCAAACGAATGCGGAACTTGCCAAACGTCTGGCGGCTCGCGGCAAATCGGTTCGCTTGGTGTCGTCGCTTGACCGGCTGGCGGACGAACTAGACGATGCCGCCCGACCTGGAGACGTGCTCATCACGATGGGCGCGGGAGACATCAATCGGATTCAGCATGAGCTCACTCGACGCATTCAGCGACATTCTGCAACACGATAAACCGCTTGCCCCCCTGACCTGGTTGAACCTTGGCGGCCCGGCTCAGTTCTTTCTGGAGCCGCGCGATCAGACCGAACTGCAAAAGGTTGTCTTCTGCTGCCACGAGAACGGCATTCCAATCCATGTGCTCGGCGGCGGCTCGAACCTGCTGGTCCGGGACGAAGGTGTCAGCGGTGCGGTCATTCGGTTGGCCAACGCCAGCTTCGCCGATTCATCCGTCAATGGCACGACGCTGCGAGCCGGCGCGGGGACGTTGCTGTCTCAAGCGATCTCGGTCAGCGTCCGAGCCGGACTTGCGGGACTCGAAGTTTTGGCCGGCATCCCCGGAACGGTTGGCGGGGCTATTCGAGGCAACGCCGGCGGCCGATCGGGCGAAATTGCCGAAACCTGCCGCTCGGTCACGGCGATGACCGCCAAAGGGGAAATCGTCACTCGATCGGGGGACGACCTGTCGTTCGGATATCGCTCCAGCAGCATCACCGAGCCGTTCATCCTGGAAGGGACGTTCGAACTCCGGGCGGATGATCCGGACGAGATCACGAGCCGGATGCGGAAACTTTGGATCATGAAAAAGGCGACGCAGCCTCTGTCCGATCAGTCGGCTGGCTGCATCTTCAAGAACCCTCGCGGCCTGAGCGCCGGAGCCTTGATCGACCAAGCGGGCCTGAAGGGGACTCGCCTGGGCGGAGCCGAAATCTCCGATCGCCACGCCAACTTCGTCGTCACGCATGACGGCTGCAAGCCGGACGACGTACTGCGGCTGATCGACCTGACTCGTTCCAAGATCGCCGAGCAATTCGGGGTCGAGTTGGAACTGGAGATTCAGGTCTGGTAGCGCGGATGAATCCTGTGCTACACGTCCCGTTGTTCGCGCTCAACTCGGCACTTTGCTCAAAAGCCATCGCCTGAAGCGGAATTCATGGGATGCGACAGGTTTCCTCAATTGTCTCGACTATTTCTGCCGTTATGGTTCTAGCGGCGATGCACAACAACATGTCTTCCCAGCATCGCAGATCAACTCGCCGCTGAAGTTCCCCATCACCAACGAAGTTGATCGCCACACCCACTGCCGAAGTGGTCTGGTCTCGAAGCTGACCGGCTCCGAGACCGCAGATTGATCCTCCTCCGGCGGTTCGTGCGTGCACCCATTCCGAACACGGCTGTTGATTCAGCCGCGGTAGGTGTGACATGCGAACCCTTGTGCCTATTGCGGCCGACCAAACGGCCATTGAACGACTGAGTGGACTCGGCACTTCGGTGACGCAGTGGCACGGTATCGTGTCCAAGAGGAGCTTCGAGCCGGAGACGCCGCGCAAGCCTTGGCTGGCCAATTATCCAGAAGCCGTTCCGGCGACGCTGAGCTACCCCAGTTTTCCGGCTTGGGGATTCCTGGCCCAAACGGCAGCGACTCATCCGCGCCGGATCGCTTGTCAGTATTACAAGCAGCAATTGACCTTCGCTGAGATTGCTGAGCAAGCTCAGCGAGCGGCAGCGATGCTCGTGAAGTTCGGCCTGCGGCCGGGAGACCGCGTCGGCATCCTGATGCCGAATATGCCGGAATACATTTCGGCGATCAACGGCGTCTGGATGGCCGGAGGCATTGCGGTCGCGCTCAGTCCTCTGAGCGTGGCAACTGAAATCGCGAGCGTGCTGAGCGCGACCGATTGCAGAATCGTGATCTCGCTGGATCTGCTCGCCCCTCTCGTTCTCAACGGCAGCTACCGGCCGCGACATCTTTTCTTCACGACGCTGCAAGATCGACTCCCCGGTTGGATGCGGTTGGGTTACGCGTTTGCTCGGATGCGTCGGCTGGGATTCTGGCCGGCGGCGGATGGGCCGAATCAGCACGACTTCCATGACGAACTCGCTTTGTGCCGACCGCTCTTCCAACCGGTCGTGCCGGCGTCCCTTTCCGATGCGGCCTACATCCTGCCCACGGGGGGGACGACCGGCGCGCCGAAGGCTGTGACGCTGAGCCATGAAAACCTCGTGGCGAATGCTTCGCAGTGTGCTGCGTGGGTCGAAGGCAAAGTCGAGAAGCCTGTTGGACTGTCCGTCTTGCCGTTCTTCCACAGCTACGGACTGATCAGCAATTTGTTGTGCGGCACCGCAGTCGCCGCGACGCAGATTCTGCTGCACCGGTTCATTCCGCGAGTGGTTGTCCAACTGCTCGAACAACACAACCCGACGACTTTCAACGCGGTTCCGGCCATGTTGGCGTCGCTGAATGAAATTTTCCGAACCAAACCACTCAAAACTCGGAGCCTGCAATTCGTTCAAGTCGGCGGTGCTCCGTTGTCTTCGGCGATTGCCGAGGAATTCGCACGGCACACCGGCGCTCAAGTCGTCGAAGGCTACGGACTCAGCGAATGCAGCCCGTGCGTGACCGCCGGCCCGCTCGATGGGACGGCCCGGCTCGGCACGATCGGACTGCCGCTGCCGGACACCGACGTGAAGATCGTCGATGCCGAAACCGGAGAACTTACACTGCCCCCCGGCGAAGTCGGAGAGCTCGCCGTCCGGGGGCCCCAAGTCATGCTCGGTTACTGGAAGGATCCGACCGCGACCGCTCAGGTCATTCGCGACGGTTGGTTGTTCACGGGTGACCTCGCCACGCTCGACGCTGATGGTTTCGTCAAAATCGTCGATCGCAAGAAAGACCTGATCATCACATCGGGCTTCAACGTCTACCCGTGCGATGTCGAATCGATCCTGCGCGGCTTCCCCGGTGTCACGGACGCCGCAGTTGTCGGAGTCCCACATCACGAATGTGGCGAACTGGTCAAAGCGGTGCTCGCGCTGAATCCGTCGGCCCGCTTCGACCGCAAGACGTTCGACGCGTTCTGCAAGGACAACCTCGCGGCTCACAAACGGCCGAAGCTGGTCGAGGTTGTTGCCGGCGATCTGCCACGCAACTTCCTCGGCAAAGTCTTGCGTCGTCAATTGCGCGAACCCACATCGACGAACTCGTCGCAAGCAACGTCGATTCCCAACGAATCCCTCACTCAGCGCCGTGACGAAGCTCTCGCCGCCGCACTGCGAGAATGAAAGTCGAAACGAGAAGCTGCCATGATCACGCGAACTCACAACCCGACGACCGGCCAGACTCAAGGCGAACAAACTCGCTGGCTGGATCGCACTGTTGGCTCGCAAGTTGATCGACCCGTCGAGGCCGCCGCTCCGCACGACGAGCTGCACGTCGCACTCTCCGACTTGTATTCCAACCAATCGCGCTGGCTGTTTGCGTCGCCGCTGGACCGCATCGAGTTGGTCGAACGCTGCATTGCGACGGTTGCTGAGTCCGCCCGCAACTGGGTTGACGTCGCCTGCGAGATCAAACACATCCCGACCAACAGTCAGTGCCGAGCCGAAGAGATCGTCGCCGGTCCCGTCGTCGCGATGCGGTATCTGCGTCTGATGCTGCGAAATCTCAAAGCACTCGACGCCGGCATTCCAACTCCGCTGCCGGGTCGCATCGTTCAATCGGAGAACGGCCGCTGGCGAGTCCCCGTCATGCCGGTCATGCGCGACCTGTTCGATCCGGTTTGCTTTATGAACTTCCAGGCCAGCGTGTGGCTGAAGCCCGGTCTTTGCGACGAAGAGGCCGAGGCTGCGACACATCCGGTTCAGCACCGCATGCCGATGACCAGTCTGGTTCTCGGAGCCGGCAACGTGACCGGAATTTTCGCGGCGGATGTACTCGGCAAAATCTTCCAAGAGCAGCATGTCGCGCTGGTCAAGATGCACCCGCTGATGGACCCGCTGCGGCCGGTGATCGAGCAGGCGTTCTCGCCGCTGCTTGAGGCGGGTTGCCTGCGAGTTATCTCCGGCGACGCGACGGTCGGTGCGCGAGCGACTCAGCACGACTTGGTCGACGCCGTTCACATCACCGGTTCGGTTGCCGCCCACGAAGCGATCATTTGGGGAGCCGACCCCGCTGAACGCGCTCGCCGCAAACAAGCCGACGAGCCGTTGCTCGACAAACCGATCACCAGCGAACTCGGCAACGTCTCACCGTGGATCATCGTTCCCGGCCACTACTCGTCGATGCAGCTTCAGGCACAGGCCGAGAACGTCGCCGCGTCGATCACCAACAACGCTGGCTTCAATTGCGTCTCAACGCGAGCACTCATCACCTGGAAGCACTGGCCGCAACGCGAAGATTTTCTGTCGCGGCTGCAAGCGATCCTCAGCAAGCTACCTCGCCGAGTCGCCTACTATCCCGGAGCACTCGAACGCTTCGAGCGTTTCACCGGCTGCCAGTTCGACGGTGACGAGTCGCGAGACGGAGTGCCGCAACTTCCGTGGACGCTGTTCCGCGACGTCAATCCGGCTGAATCGCCGCTGCTCTGCCGTGAGGAATCGTTCGTCCCGGTTTGTGCCGAGATGCCGCTCGATGCCGACGACGAATTCGACTTCGTCGGCAATGCGACCGACTTCGCCAACGACGGTCTCTGGGGCACGCTCTGCGCGACGTTCACGGTTCCGTCGGCGTTTCGCAGCTCGCAGCGCGGCCGCGCCGAACTGAACGCCGCCATCGACCGGCTGCGATACGGCACGGTCTGCATCAATCAATGGCCAGGGATCGCGTTCGCGTTGCTGACGCTGCCTTGGGGCGGACATCCCAGCGGCTCGATCTTCGATCCGCAAAGCGGACTCGGATTCGTTCACAACACCTTCGGTCTGCGAGCCGTCGAGAAGACTGTTCTCGAAGGTCCGCTGATGGTCGTCCCGAAACCAATCTGGACTCCGGGCCACCGTCACGCCGAGCCGATCGCTTGGAATCTGTTCAATCTGTATCACCAACCCACCCTGCGCCACGTCGCCGAGCTGTCGTATTCGGCGTTCGTGTCGCTCTTCAAATAATTTGGAGTGCGGTGTGTCAGCACCGCTTTGGATCAAAGAGCACAGCCATGACGCACCTCCGAGACAAACGTGTTCTGATCACCGGCTCCGGCCACGGCCTCGGCCGCGAATTGGCCAAGACGTTCGCCAAAGCCGGCTGTGAGGTCATCGTCACCGATCGCGATGCCGATCGAGTCCACGACACCGTGGGCATGTTGACGAAATCAAATCACCGCGCGTTCGGCTACGCGATGGACGTCACGAATCCCGAGAGCGTGCTCGATGTCCACGATCACGTCCTCTCCGAACACGGCCCGATCGACATCCTGATCAACAACGCCGGCATCGTCTGCGGCGGCACGTTCGAGAACCTGCCGCTCGAACGCCACAAAGCGATCTACGACGTCAATTGCCTCGGCCCGGTGAACGTCACACACACGTTGCTTCCGGAGTTGCTCACACGGCCGGAGTCGCACATCGTCAACATCGCCAGCGCGTCGGCCCTCCTGCCACTTCCGTTCGCGGCGACGTATGCTTCCAGCAAATGGGCGGTGCTCGGCTTCTCCGAATCGCTGCGAGAGGAACTCCGTCTGACCGGCCACGAGCATGTTCGCGTCACTTCAGTTTGCCCTGGCTACATCTCAACCGGCATGTTCGCCGGCGTGAAGACGCCGTTCCTGATGCCGATGCTCACGCCGCAGATTCTGGCGGACGAGATCGTCCGCGCGGTGCAGTCCAATTGCGAGATCGTGCGGACTCCGTGGCAAGTCAAGTTTCTTCCGTTGCTGAACGGTGTCGTGCCGCGTCGGATTTTGCGATGGCTGGGGGACAAGCTGGGAGTGCTCGACAGCATGTCGGCGTATCACAACATCGCCGAGCAACCGCGACTCGCCAAGGAACCGCTGCCGAGGCTGGCACCGGAATCGGTTCCGGCGGTGCTCAGCGAGTGATGTCCGCCTGAGAGTCCTCATCGGCGTGGCGGTTTGCTAGAACTCCGCCATGAACGCCGAACAACTCAAAGCCCGACAGGCTCCGCTCAAAGCTCGCTACAAAGAAGATCCTCCGTCCGCGCAGGTCACGATGCACGCGACCGGAACGCTCGGAACCGACAGCGTCACCTGCAACGTGACGACTCCGAACGGCGTCATCGAAGCCGGATTGCATCCGAAGGCTGGCGGTGAGGAGCAATGGGCCTGCTCCGGCGACATGCTGCTGCAATCGCTCGTTGCCTGCGCGGGAGTCACGTTGAAGGCGGTCGCCACCGCGCTCGAGATTCCTCTGCGTGGCGGAAAAATCTTGGCCGAGGGTGACATGGACTTCCGCGGCACGCTTGGCGTCAGCAAGGAAACGCCGATCGGTTTCCAACGCATCCGGCTGCGATTTGAACTCGACTCCGACGCGACGCCCGAACAAAAACAAAAGCTGCTGTCGCTGACCGAGCGATTCTGCGTCATCTATCAGACGCTCAAGACCCCCGCGACGATCACGAGCGAAATCGCCTGAGTAGTTCGGACGCCTACGTCCGAACGCCTGCCCGGACGTAGGCGTCCGGGCTAGGGAAATATCGCAGGTGCAAACCGCTTCCTTGGTCGCTTAGAATTCATCCCGCTTGAACCTTCAATCCACAACCTTTGACTCTCGACCATCCACCATGACCGACCGCCGCAATCTGTTCAACAAGATCTGGGACTTGCACACCGTGGGGACTCTGCCGTCGGGGCAGACGCAGCTTTTCATCGGGCGGCATCTGATTCACGAAGTCACCAGCCCGCAGGCGTTTGAGATGCTGCGTGACCGCAATCTGACGGTGCTGCATCCGGAACTGACGCTCGCGACGGTCGATCACATCATCCCGACCGACAACCAAGCTCGCCCGTTCCTCGACGTGCTGGCCGAAGAGATGATGTCGGCCATCGAAACGAACTGCCGCGAGTTCGGCGTCACGCTGCTGAACCTCAACGACAAGCGTCAGGGGATCGTCCACGTCGTCGGGCCGGAGCAAGGCTTGACGCTGCCGGGCCTGACACTGGCTTGCGGTGACAGCCACACCAGTACTCACGGAGCTTTCGGCTGCATCGCCTTCGGCATCGGCACCAGTCAGGTCGCCAACGTGCTCGCGACGCAGACGCTCGCGATGGGTCGTCCGAAGGTGCGTCGCATCGAAGTCAACGGGACGCTCGGCAAGGGAGTCTTCGCGAAGGATGTCACGCTGCATGTGATCCGCAAGCTCGGAGTGCAAGGGGGCGTCGGCTTCGCCTACGAGTACGCCGGCGAGGTCTTCGATCGCATGTCGATGGAAGAACGGATGACGGTCTGCAACATGAGCATCGAAGGGGGCGCTCGTTGCGGCTATGTGAACCCGGATCAGACGACCGTCGATTATTTGCGAGGCCGACCGCTCGCGCCGCAAGGTGCCGAGTTCGACAAGGCTGCGACTTGGTGGCTGAGCCTCGCATCCAGCCCGGATGCCGAGTTCGACGACGTCGTGAAGTTCAACGCGGCCGACATCGAACCGACAGTGACCTGGGGCATCACCCCCGCGCAATCGCTGGGAGTCAGCGAAGAGATTCCGACCGTCGCCAGCTATCCGACGACCGAGCACACGCTCATCCGCGAGGCGTTGCTGTTCATGGACCTGAAAGAAGGTCAGCCGATCAAGGGTTTGAAGATCGACGTGGCGTTCATCGGCAGTTGCACGAACTCGCGAATCAGCGATCTGCGCGAGGCGGCAGCCGTCGCGAAAGGCCGGCATGTCGCGCCGAACGTCCGAGCGTTGGTCGTTCCCGGTTCGCAGCTTGTCCGCGAACAAGCCCAGCGCGAGGGTCTTGACCGCATCTTCACCGAAGCGGGATTCGATTGGCGCGAAGCGGGCTGTTCGATGTGCCTCGCCATGAACCCGGACAAGCTGCAGGGGCGCGAGATCTGTGCCTCGTCGAGCAACCGCAATTTCAAGGGTCGACAGGGCAGCCCCACCGGCCGCACATTGCTGATGAGCCCCGCGATGGTTGCCGCCGCCGCTGTGAACGGCTGCGTCAGCGACGTGAGAGAGATCGCTTCCGCCTGAACTCGTTCGCAAAATGAGCCGGCGCGCGATATGAACTTCCACCGCAGTTCTGGAACATTTCCGGTCTCGTGAGAAGTGATCAGACCGAATGGCCAGGAGACGCGAAGGGGCAGTTGCCATGAAACTCGCGAAGGGTGCGTTGGGTTGCGGACTGAGTTTGGCACTCGTCGGTTGCGGCGGAGATCAGGCACCACCAGCACCGCCGCCAGTCGTCGTGCCGGTCGCTCGGCCGGAGGCTCTGCCTGTGAAGAAGGAGCCGGAACCGACGGCGGAGGAGCTTGCCAAAAAACAGACGGAGATCGAATCCGCTGCGGCGAAGGCTCTGCGAGATTTCGGCGCGGCCGTGCAACTGAGTGAAGCCGGTCAGGTCGTTCACGTCAATCTGTTGAATCATCCGCGCGGCAACGACGAGGCTCTGGAGCCGCTGCGTTCGCTGAAGAGCGTGATCGCGATTGACCTGCGTGGAACCAAGATTACCGATGCCGGGTTGTCGGCGATCGGCGGCCTGACATCGCTGGAAGAACTCTATCTCGGCGAGACGTCCATCACAGATGCGGGCTTAGCCAAGCTGAAATCACTCAGTGCGCTGCGAGTCCTCAATCTGGTGCATACGAAAGTGTCAGACGCCGGGCTGACGCAGTTGTGCGGCGAACTGAAGCAGCTCAAGGCCGTCAATCTGCTGAAGACCGAAATCACGGATGCCGGCATCCGAGGATTAAAAAGTCTGGCGGACTTGGAAGTGCTCGTGCTGCCACCGGCGGCGACGGACGCAGCGCTGACGGTCGCGGCAGAGTTGCAGAAGCTCCGCGTACTCTGGGCCGTTGAATCGCAGGTCACGGACGCGGGATTGCTGAAGTTGGCGCTGCTGAATGAGCTGCGCGAATTGGATCTCTCGCAAACCGCAGTCTCGATCGACGGCGTGCTGAATCTAGCTCAGCGACGGAAGGACACGGCGATCGCGTTTCCCAAAGGATTCTGGACCGGCGGCGTGCTGACGCTCAGTCCGGCCGCCTCCGATGGCGACATGCCCGCGCTCGGCAAGCACGCCGAATTGACGGCCGTCAGTTTACAGGCGACGCCGATCACTGACGCGGGGTTGGCACCGCTTCGCAGCTTGTTGAGATTGGAGTCGCTCTCATTGCCGCCGACCGTGACCGATGCGGCGCTCGAACATCTCTATGGACTGAGCGAGTTGCGGAACTTGACTCTGGCCGGCGCGGCGATCACTGATGCGGGGCTCGTGAAATTAGAATCGTTGCCGAAATTGCAATCGCTCAGCCTGATCCGCACGCGAGTCGGTGATCGAGGGATGAGTTCGGTCGGCAAGTTCGGCGAGTTGAAGTCGCTGTGGCTCGATCAAACTGGAGTTGGCGATGCGGGGCTGCAATCGCTGACCAGGTTGAAGCAGTTGGAATTGCTGAGCCTTCGCGAATCGGCCGTCACCGACGAGGGCTTGTCGTCGTTGAGTTCGCTGTCGAACCTCAAGGGACTGTCGTTGGCGTGGACACGAGTGGGCAATGCCGCACTTGATCCGCTCAAAGAACTGAAACAACTGGAGCAGTTGGATTTGATCGGCACGCAGGTCAGCGCGGCGCAGGCCGCGGAGTTGAAGCAAGCGTTGCCCAAGTGTGAGATTTCGTACCCAACCGACCCGTTGCTAATCGCCCTGGCCGAGGCTCGTGGAGACATGCAGGCTGCGCTCAACGCGGTCGGGCAAGTGAAACTCGACGACAAGCAAAAGGTGCAAGCGATCAACATCAAGCATCCCCGTTTCGAGGATGCGGGTCTGGAGCAAGTCGCGACGCTCACGTCTCTGCAAAAGCTCAGTCTGTTGGAGACGAAAGTGACCGACGCAGGGTTAAAGCACCTGCGCGGGCTGCCTGACTTGCAGGAACTCTGGCTGGATGGCACGACTGTCAGCGATGCGGGATTGGAAGATCTGTTCACGCTCAAAAATCTGAAGACGTTGTACGTTCGCGGGACGCGCGTGACGACAGCCGGAGCGTTGCGGCTGACGGCGGCGTTGCCGAATGTCGATGTTGCGTTCACGCAGGGGTCTCGTGATGCGACGGGAGTGACGCTGCTGGGGGGCGTGCAAGATGGTGACTTGGCTGCGCTCAGCGAAGTCCCGAAGCTGGTTGTGTTGCAAGTCCACGATGCTCCCCTCAGCGACGCCGGTTTGGAACACATCGCCGCGCTGTCGGATTTGCAGCGACTGACGATCAACGGTGGAAAGTTCACCGCAGGCGGAGTGAGGTCGCTCACGGGGCTGAAAAAGCTGGTGGTTCTCGACTTCAATCGCTCGCCGGTCGGCGACGACGGATTGAAACAGATTGCCGAGATGTCGCAGTTGCAGGAACTGTATCTCTCCCAAACGAACGTCACGAACGAAGGCGTGTCGTCGCTCAAGCCGCTAGCGAATCTGACCGTGCTGGGGCTGTCGAACACGAAGTCGACCGGCGCGGGGATCGAAAAACTGGTGGGGTTGAAGAAACTCACCGTGCTCAACCTGACGAACACCGTGCTCACTGACAATCAGTTGGTGAAGATCGCACCGCAGATGAAACAGCTCAAGCGGCTGGGCCTGCGCGGCACGCAAGTCTCCGGACAAGGTTTGAAGGCTTTGAAGGATCTCACTCAGTTGGAAGTGCTGTGGTTGGACAACACGTCGGTCAACGGAGCCGCGTTGGTGAATCTCAAGCCGTTGACGAATCTCACGGAGTTGGATCTCAGCGACTGCAAACAGGTGGGCACCGGCATGGAACACTTGCTCGGTCTGACCAAGCTCAAAAAGCTGCGGTTGAACGGCGTGCATCTGCCGCAAAAGGATCTCGACCGCTTGCACGAGACACTGAAGGGATGCGAGATCGTGTACTCGCCGGACCCGCTCGTGAAAGCGTTGGCCGAGCAACAAAACGACATCGCCAAGGCATTGCCGACCTTTGCCGAGACCGAGATCAACGACAAGGGAGAGATCGTCGCGGTCAACTTTGAGCAGACCGAGATCACGAACACCGGACTGGAAACGCTGAAGTCGGTCAAGACGATTCGCCGCCTCGACCTGTCGCGCTGCAACGTCACGGACGCGGGCATCGAACATCTCGCGGCGTTGACGAATCTCGAATCGTTGAACCTCAACGCCACGGCCATCAGCGACAAGGCTCTCGCGTCGCTGGCCGGGCTGACGAATCTTCAATCGCTGTACCTCGACGACACTCCGATCGGCGATCACGGACTGGAACAACTCAAGAAGCTGTCCAAGCTGCAACGGCTCGGGCTGAGCGGCACGAAGATCACCGATGCTGGAATGCTGTTGCTGGTGAATTGGAAAGACCTGCGAGTGCTCGATCTGACCAAGACGTCGATCACCAACAGCGGGCTGCTCGACTTGAAAGCACTGCCGCAGTTGAGGAGCCTCGCGCTGCGCGAAACGCACATCGGCGATTCCGGGCTGGAGCATGTCGCCGCGTTGACGCGCCTTGAGACGCTGTGGCTGGACAACACCCGCGTTACGAAAGAAGGGGCCGGCAAGCTGCTCATGGCACTGCCCAAGTGCCGAATCTACGGGCCGTGATCGTCACTCATCGCTTTTTTCCCGCAGCAGCGCTGACACGCAGCCAGCGGAAGTGGTCGGCACCTTTGTGAAGATAGCCGTCGGTGAGTCGCTCTGCGTGAGAGCCATCGGGATTCATGATCCAAAGTTCGCGCGGTCTTCCCGAACTGACACGAGCGAAGGCGATCTTGTTTCCGTCGGGGGACCATGCGGCTCGAAAATCCCATGTATTTTCGACAGCGGGCGTGAGTTCCGTGACATGGCCCGTGGCGGGGTTAAGCAGGCAAATCTGGGAACCGCCGACGGCCATGTCTTTGGTTGAGTCGTCTCGCAATCGCGTGTAGGTAACGGTCTGGCCATCGGGGGACCATTCGGACATGTTGGAGCCGAAAGGGGTGCCGAACCAGTGGGTCTGGCCGGGAGTAATGACGCGGTGTTCGGTTCCATCTGCACGTCCGACCGCAAGGGCGGCGCGAAAGTGGGCAGGGTCTTTGGCGGCGTGGCAGTCGAGGTAGACGAGACGGGTGTCGTCAGGTGACCAGTGGGGGCCGAACATGAGGTGTTCGGGTTCGCCAGCGACCATCGTTCGTTTTCCCGATGCGAGATCGAAGACGTTAATGGAGTAGAGGCCCGTGTTGTAGAAGCTGGGTGTTCCGCCGGTGACATGACAGGCGAGCCGTGATGCGTCGTGGCTCAATTCGAGACCATAGTGAAAACCTCCGCCGGCAGCCGTGAGTTCAAGAGGGTTTCCGCCGTCGAGGTCTTTCATGAAGATTCGTTCTTCATTGCCAATGTATGCGGTTTCGATGACCCGTTGATCGCCTGAGAGCAGCGCGTAGGGGCGGAGTTGATCCACGGGCCGATTTTTCTCCAGGGCCGCCGTGAGGTTGCCGGTCTGTAGGTCGTAGATCCAGTCGTGAGTGACGACCTTGCCGGAGCGGACATTTTTGACATTCGTATCTTCGTAGCTGGTGAGAAAAATGCGGCGTCCATCGGAAAACTGAGGACCAAAGCCCCAACTGCGTTGACTGGGACGAGCAAAATCGGGGTATCGTTCGCAAGTCCCATCAGGTTTGATGAACCCCAGGACATGGGCAATCTCCGAATCAGTCCCGCCAACACCCATGTAGCCGATGAGAAACTCGGTCGGTTTGTCCGCCGCGAAAAGTTGACCGTTCGAGATCGCAGCGACGAAGCAGAACGTGGCGAGGAATCGAAGTCGAAGACGCATCGGCGTGGTTTCCAGGGGCATAAAAGAGGACAGGTCCATTTATGAGCCGCGAGGACGGCCACGCGGGCGAAGAGTGGACTCTAAGCCGAGAATTTTCGCGGTTTGCTGCGCCCACGATTGGGAACCAAAGGGCTGACCTCGGACGACACTGAGGCGAATGGCGTTCAGTTCGGCATCGGACTGAGGACGATTCACATGCTCGACCCACTGACGAGAACGAGGCAGCGGCCAGTCGCTGAGCAGCTTGCGTTGCTCGGAGTTGCCATGCACGCGACGCCACAGACTTCCCCAACGCCAGTCCTCGGCTCGCTCACAAAGATTCGCTCGCAAGGCATTCCGCTCAACGTATCGCAGGAGCTGATAAAAGTAGTCCTCGGTCTCGACGGGGAACGATTTGAACCGAGCTTGGTAGAGATGCCCCTCGCCGACGACGCGTCGATGCTTCTGCCAGCGGGTGACGTGAGTGACTGACAGCCGCTGCATGAAGATTCCCAAGTCGTCGTCGCGTTCCGGCCACATCACGAAGTGCCAATGGTTGGGCATCAGGCAATAGCCACAGATTCGCATCGGACACTTGTCGAGCGTCTCTTCGATGATCGCCTCGAAAGCAGCGTAATCGGCCTCCTTGTCGAAGATTCGACGCCGGCCCACTCCGCGATTGAGCACATGAAACACCATTCCACCAGGAGCTACGCGAGGTCGTCGAGGCATGATGCCGGAAAACTAACGGCATCAAGCAGAATCGTCAATCAAATGGACCTGTCCCCTTTTCTGCCCCTCCTTTTCTGCCCCCGTCGGCAGCTTGAACGACTTGGCTTCGTCCAGCGGCGCGAGCGGCTGCGGGGCGTCATCCGGTTTGGGAATCTGACCGAAGGACTCCGTCGCAAGAATGGCGAGTAAAAAGACCGTCCAAGAGAGGTATCGCATCGAGTTGACTCCAAGTGTTCTACTGCGTCAAAGCCTGCCGCCGCCGCAGTTCTGAGATCAGGTTTGCCCAGCGCCGTGCCTGTCGCGGATCGGCGATCTTCGCGTGGTGCTGCTGTGCTTCGCGGAGGTCGCTCGCGATCTCCGCTGGTTGTTTCGTGATATTGCTGACAAGCTCGAAGTACCTGCGGGACAACTTCGGTCCGCCGTAAAGAGGTGCGAGTTCAACGTCGATCCACGTTTGATAATCGAGTTGAGGGTTCCAACTGAATGCTTCCAGAGCCAGATAGTTCAGCTCATTCTGCGGGCTGGCGACACCGATCTGACCAATGATTTGCAGGCCCTCGGACTGGTCGGCGATCGCTCGGTGACAGGTCTGCTGGATCAAGTCGCTGATCAACGAGTAGGTGCCGCCGAAGGCCACGGCTGATTTGTCCGACTCACCCCACCATTGGCGTTTCACATCCCAATGACTCCCTTGATGCAACAAGCCGATCGAACGATTTGTCCCGGCTGGCGGACGCAGGCTCAGCGGCCACGAGCCTGCCGGATTCAAGATCGGATCAGCGATCATCTTGGTGTAGGTCCACTGCGTGATCGCCGCCTGCGGATACTTGGCGAGAAACTTAGGTGGGTTGCTCATCAGCGCGGAGTTGTACCCGTCGTAGCAGGCATACGAGTACCACATCTCAGGATTGATCTTGAGCCCGCGCTCAATCACCGGCACTTGTGTCGCCATCATGTCCCAGTGGTAGTTCTGATCGTTCTCCGGCAGCGATCGTTGCATCTTGCAGCGCGGGCAATGGCATTGGAAAAAATCGCCGTGCTCCAGATTCACGCCGCCGATGTCCTTGAGCGTTGTGAAATACCACTCGGCCCCGTCGCGCAGCCACTGCTGAAAGACCGGGTCACTGGGACACGGCGTGCCGGGCATATCCTTGCCATCGGCCTGCACCATCAAGCGGACTTGCGGATGCTTGGCCAGAAACGTGTTGATGTTGAAAGGATGCTCGCCTCCGAAATAGAAGCCTCCATAACCCATCGTGCCGATGCCCGGCAGAATCTTCACTCCGTTTGCCTTGGCGTATTTGCTGACCGACCGAGCCGTCGTCAGTCCGCCATGCGCGTCGTTGATGAAACCCCAGACGATCAGCCCGTTGAGTTTATGGTCCGCCTGGAAATCGACGACCTTCTGAAACGTGTCAGCAAACCCGTTGGGCTGCGCGAGGTACGGTTCCAGTGTGCCGTTGGCGTCCACATGCTTCGTCTGATGGATTTTTGTTAGATCGTCATCCCAGTTCGTGCAGTGAGTCCAATTCCAAAACATGCGCTTGGAAAACGCCGGCGCTTTGATGATCGACAGCGACCTTTGTGGAACGATCTTCTTGCCATCCAGCGCGCAGTGGTAATGCCAAAGCTCGCCCACGCCGTATCGCAGGCCATCCGTATCGCCGCCGATCACCACGGCCTGAGTCGATTGGGCATCGGTGGAAATCAGAAAGCCCTGCGGCTTGAGATCAGCACTCAAAGTAGCAGTGGGTAGGAATTGCTTCACCTCGGAGCGCGAGGCTTTCGTGCATAACACAAACTGAAGGTCTCCCGCGTCATGCTTCTGCCCCGGACTGACAACAGTGAAGGTCAGCCCCGTGTCCTGAGCGATGAGCGTCTTGAGCCGTTGCGCCGCGTTGTTCGCATCGGACGCGGCCACGATCACTCCGCGCTGGGCCGGAGCGGCGGCAGCAACGACTTCTGCGACGACCAGTCCGAACACAAGCAGGGCGATTATTGGTTTCACGCGAGCGTCTCCTGTAATCGACATTGCATGATGCGGCGAGTCCTACGAGTTCGGGCGGCTGACAGAAAAATGGGGACAGAAAAAAAGAATCACGGAGCAACTCCCCGGAAGATTGTTTCTGTCCCCATTTTTCTGTCAGCCATCGTGACGATCAGTTGTCCTCGCGAGCTGGAATTCGGCCGGTCGCCCGTCGTGCTTGTTTTTGATTGCCGCGGATCGCTCCCGGCAGGAAACCTTTGATCGACCAGTTCTCGCCCATCTGCTCACCGACGATGAGTGCGAAGGTGGCGAAGTCATCGAAGTCTCGAAACAGGTTTGACGCGATCCTGGTCTTGGTCCCGTGCAAAGCATCGAGACAAGTGACTTCGTAGATATCGATGAACGAAATCTGGCCGGACCAAATGGTCGCCTTCAGGTCGTGCCAGCGAATGCGGACGATCTCGGCGGTGAATCGACCTTTGGGGAGAAGCAACTCGTCCTCTGTGAGGACAATGCACTGCGGGTGGATGTGACGATAGATGCCCAAGACAAGGACCAGCGCACACAGCAACCAGATCGCCGGGCAGACCCAATGAGCCGCGGCCTCTGGCGACAACTTGAATCCCTTGATGGCGATCCCACCTCCGAACCACACGGCGTGAACGAACAAGGCTCCTGAGCCAAGAAACAGAAACGGGATCATGCCGTAAAGCACGACTTTCGGAATGCTTCCATACACCGACTGAAACAGGACATCACAATTCTTGTCGGGGGTCGAGTCAGCAGGTCGATCAGCCATGACGCGAAGCCTCTTGTCTCATGGGTTGGCAATGCTCGCTTGCCTGAATACGCCTGACGAACAGGTTACAACCTTCGTGAGGCGTTGCTCAGATTCTCGCCAGCCTGATCATGGTATGGGCGGCACTCAAGAGATTCACTTCTCTGACTTGCCAAACGCACTCATCGCAACGATAGAAATCAACGAATTGGTTCTGGCAAAGTTCAGGTCACGACGACAGGCAGAGTCCAACGAATCCAAGGAGACGACGAATGAAGAGCAGGCCAATCATGCGTGATTCCATTCGTCGTCTCCTTCCATTCGTTGGACTCCTTGGCTGGCTGATGTTTCCAGGCTTTGCCGACGAGCCTGCGTCGCCGATCAAGAGGCTGGGGTTTGACCGATGGAATGTTGAGCGTCAGCGTCTGCTCGACGATCCAAGTGTCATTGCTTACTACGACTTCCAAGAGGGGGCGGGGACGGTTTTGAAGAACAAGTCCAAGACGGGTGTCGCATTGGATGGAACCATTCATGACGCGAGTTGGGAGCAGGGCCGGTGGCCGGGTAAGAAAGCGATTCGATTCAATGGCAAGTCGAGCGGCGTGGAGATTGCCACTCATGAGCTGCTCTGTCCCGTGGATCGAAAACAGGGAGGCGGCGGTGAGATGACCATCGAGGTGTGGATGCTGGCCAAGGTCTGTGGCAACGGGGGCATCCTGGACAAGTCCTCGAATGGGACGGCGGCGAACTCACCCTACGCGATCTGGATGAGTGGTTCACGGCTCGTCGCCTACATGGGGCGGCAGACGGGGGGGAAAGTCCTGGTCACCGCTGATGACGACGTGATGGACAAGGACGAGTGGATCCACATGGCGGTCACGATCAACGACCAGCGATTGTCGCTCTATCGAAATGGGGTGCGAGTCGGCTTTGTGAAACGGGACGCCGTCGAAACCTCGGACAATGGCCAGCCGCTGCTCATCGGTGCCATCGGTAAGGGGTTCTGGAATTTCAACGGCTTGATGGATGAGGTCGTCATCCACAAGCGAGCGCTGACCGAGGTCGAAATCGAGCGCCGCGCTTCGTTCGTGCCGGATACCGTCGAACCCGCCGGGCCTCCTTCGATCACGCTGCTGTCGCCTCGCGGCGGCGAGAGCCTGAGCGGCGGAAGTTGGCATCGCATCCGGTGGACCTCTCAGAAAGTCAGCCTCCGTGATCCCGTGAAAATCGAATGGAGCGGCGATGACGGCAAGGCTTGGACAGAGGTCGCCGCCTCCGCACCCAATACGGGCGAGTTCGTTTGGCAGACAGCCAAGACGCCATCGACCCAATGTCGAATGCGTGTTTCCACCAGCTCGTCGAAATTGGTTGCCCAGAACGATCGTGCGTTTTCGATTGTTCCCGCGCTGGACGTTCCCGCTTACGAATGGGTCAAGGTGACATTGGCCGCACCCTTCGCGCCGCGCGACGGTCTGGGAGCACTCGTCTTCAAAGGACGCATGTGGTTGCTGGGGGGCTGGAACCCCAATGACAAGCAACATTTTCCCCGCATCTGCAACAATGAGGTCTGGAGTTCCCAGGACGGCGCGGCGTGGATTCTCGAAAAGCCGAATACGTTCAAAGACAGTCAGTTCGATTCCCGATTGGATTGGGAGGGGCGTCACACGGCGGGACACGTCGTACATCGGGACAAAATGTGGATCGTTGGTGGCGACTCGAATCAGGGGCATTATCAACCCGACGTGTGGAACTCGGACAACGGCAAGGAGTGGAAGCTGTTCAATCCCGCTGCGCCGTGGGGTCAGCGAGCGTTGCACCACACGGTCGCTCACGCCGACAAAATTTGGGTGATGGGCGGTCAAACGATGCCGAATCATGTCCAATCGAAAGAGGCGTTCTATCGCGACATCTGGACGACCACCGATGGTGCCGAGTGGACTCAGGTCACGCCGCGCGAGCCGTACTGGTCCGCGCGTGGCATGATTGGCGGAAGCGTGGTCTTCAAGGATCGGATGTGGATTCTGGGTGGCGGCACCTATGACACACCGGAAACACCGCGTCGGAAATTCTTCAACGATGTCTGGAGTTCGTCCGATGGCGTCAACTGGGTTCGCCATCTCGAAAAAGCGCCGTGGGAGCCGCGTCAATATCATGAAGTCGCCGTGTTCGATGGTCGTATGTGGGTGTTGGAGGGCTACGGGCCAGACAAGAAGCCAGCCAATCGAAACGATGTCTGGCACTCCGCCGATGGCGTGAACTGGCACCCGTTGCCCAATACTCCGTGGAACACGCGCCATGCGGCGGGAGTCTTCGTGTACGACAACGCCCTGTGGATGGTCGCCGGCAATAACATGGCCCCGGACGTGTGGAAGCTCATGCGAAGATAGACCGACCTTATCATTCGCCTGTCCTCCATTCGCCTGTCATTCAGCAGACAGGCGAATGGGGGACAGGCGAATAAGGGGGCGTGAAAAGGGGACAGGTCCATTTCGTCCCCTTCTGTCCCCCGACAAAACTTGGAATGACTGTCACACCTCACGTCGGCCGGCACGTTCGCTGATGCTGAACGTGGCTTGCTCGCGGACGGTGTTGGACACGATCAACTCGGCGAGCAGTCCCAGCGACAAGCTCTGCCCGCCGAGCAGCGTGGCTGCGACCGAGTACGCCAGCAACGGCCTGGGTCCGATCGGCGACACAGCGATCAACGGCGCGCCGCCCCACAGCGGAGGCAGGTTCATCAGCAGCCACAGCACCGCGAGATATCCCAAGCCCAAGAATCCGACGCCGAGAAACGTCAGGCCGATCGCGCCCAGCATGTGCTGTGGACTCTGTCCGAACCCGGTCAAGAACTTGACGGTCAGCAGGTCGAGAAAGCCGCGCAGAAATCTTCGCACGCCGTACTTCGAGCGTCCGAATTGGCGCTCGCGATGATGCACGGCGATCTCCGTGACGCGAAAACCTTTGGCGTGCGCGAGCACCGGGATGAAGCGGTGCAGCTCGCCGTAGATCGTGATCTCGCGAGCGACCTCCGCTCGGAACAGCTTCAGACCGCAGTTGTGATCGTGCAGCTTCAATCCCGTGAGTCGGCTGATCATCCAGTTGAAGACGCGGCTGGGAAAAACTTTGTGCCACGGGTCGAGTCGCCGTTGCTTCCAGCCGTTGACGACGTCGAAGCCTTCGTTGAGCTTGCTCAGGAAATTCGGGATCTCCGCCGGATCGTCCTGCAGGTCGGCATCCATCATCAGCACGAGGTCGCCCTTCGCGGCCCGCATCCCAGCCGTCAGCGCGGCGGCTTTGCCGAAGTTTCGCCGCAGCCGAATGCCGGAGACTCGCTCGTCCTGATCCGACAGTTGTCGGATCGCCTGCCAACTGCCGTCGCGCGAGCCGTCATCCACGAAAATCACTTCGTACTCGACGCCGTGCCGTTCTCCGGATCGAACGATCTCCGCCAGCAACTGTGGCAGGCTCTCGTGCTCATTCAGCACCGGCACGATGATCGACAACATTCGTCCGTCCCGTCTTGTAGGTCAGGCTTTCTAGCCTGACCCGAATTGGCAAATCGCGTCGTTCGTTAATCGGGTCAGCCTGGAAAGGCTGACGTACTTCGGACATTGAGTTTCGAGGTTTGGGATTTGAGTTTCAACGTCGCCCGTCCGAGACGAATCTCTTCTCGCTCTTCTTTTTGGTGATGGTGCCGATCGCCATTCGGTCCCTCATCCGGCCTTCGGCCTCCTTCTCCCAGGGGGAGAAGGACTTCGTTTGGGCGTCATTCTTGATCGGAGCGGCCAGCAACTTGAGTCGTTCTTGCCGCATCGCAGTCTGTTCGACGAAACGCCGCTCAAACTGCTCGAAACACTGCGATTAGCCGTCGCAGCGGTCGTGAAATCGAGGGGGTCGAAAGTCGTCGAATTCTGATGGCTCGCGGTTGGACACGCCCGTAATTTGGTGGAATGGTTTTCGGGCCACTCTCTGCGCGGGCGGAGCTTGGCTCGGTTTGTCGCGCGACACAGATCGTTCCCCTCACATGTAAGGCTCCGCAAGATGCGATTCTCAAGTTGGTTGGACTCGTTTCGTTCAGGGAGGAAATTTGGTCGTTCGGTTCGAGCTCGTGCGACTCGGCTGAGTCGCGCGGCGGATGTGCGAATCGCCGAGACGTTGGAAACTCGCGCGGTGCCGACCGTCACGGTTTTGCCCGTGGGGGGCACAGGAGCGACTACGCTATTTATCTCGTCCGATACCGGAGACGCGATCACCGTGCGGGTGAATTCGACGTTGGTCGAGGTGCTGGCGAACGGGACTGCGGTCGCGTCGGCTCCGGCGGTGCTTGCCTCCGACGTGACGCATCTGGACGTGCAGGGTGGCGACGGCAGCAACGTCATCGACCTGACTGGCGTTTCGTCGAGCGAGTTTCCCTTGCTGCTGGGCATCACGATTAACGGCGGAGACGGCAACGATACAATCTTCGGCAGCGATAGCCTCGATGACCTGATCTATGGCGGCAACGGCAACGATACCGTCAGCGGCGGAGGCGGGAGCGACACGGTCGCCGGTAACGACGGCAGCGATTTGATCCTCGGCGGCGAGGGAGAAGATTCGCTCGGTTCGACCAGCGCCTCGACGCGAGAAGACGGCAATGACACGCTCGACGGTGGCAACGGCGATGACACGCTGGGCGCGGGCAGCGGCACCGACAGCTTGATCGGCGGAACGGGCGATGACAGTCTCTTCGGCGGTTCGGGCAACGATCGGATGTTCGGCGACGACGGCAACGACACGATGACCGGTGAATCGGGCAACGACTCGATGTTCGGCTCGACCGGCGACGATTCGATGCTCGGCGGCGATGGCAACGACACGATCGATGGCGAGGATGGTCTCGACATACTCAGTGGCGGCAACAATGACGACTCGCTGATCGGCGGCAATGACACAGACGTCCTGTTTGGAGACGCCGGAAATGACAAACTCACTGGCGACGCCGGCAACGACACGCTCAACGGTGGAGTCGGGAACGATTCGATTCTCGGCGTTGACGGCGATGACGTGCTCGGTTCGTACATCAATCCTTCGGCTGTCTTGGTGAAAGAGGATGGCAACGACACGATCGACGGCGGAGTCGGAAACGACAAACTCGATGGCGGTGCGGGGATCGATTCGCTGATTGACGCATCGGGCAACGACACGCTCACCGGAGGAATCGGCAACGACGTGCTGAACACGTCCGGTTCGCCAACCGTCGGCGGCACTGGTGAGGATGACACGCTGCTGGGGGGCGATGGCAACGACAGCATCACCGGCGGCGGCGGCAATGATTCCATTGACGGCGGTAACCAGAACGACACGCTCAACGGCGGAGACAGCAACGACACGCTGCTCGGCAATAGCGGCAACGATTCGCTCAACGGCGGCAACGGTGTTGATTCGCTCGACGGCGGCGCGGGGAACGACACGATCAACAGCGGTGCCGGTGACGATGTGCTGACTTGGAAGCCGGCCAATGGCAGCGACACGTTCCAAAATGGCGGCGGGTTCGATGCGGTCAACATCGATGGCACAGATGGGAACGACACCTACACGGTCGCGAAGGCCAGCTCGGTGATGAAGATCACGAATGGCGGACAGAGCGTGACGCTCGACCGCACGATCACCGGTGTGACGATCAACGGCGGTCTCGGCAACGACACGATCAACATCACGACGCTGTCGGGAATCTCGCCGATGCTGCTGCTGATCAACGGCGGCGATGACAACGACAAGATCAACGCGAACGGAGTTTCGTTGGGCAGCGTGCTTTTGCGAGCTTCAGGCGGACTCGGCGATGACACGATCACTGGCTCGGCGAACAACGATTACCTCGACGGCGGTGATGGCGAAGACCGGATCACAGCCAACGGCGGCAACGACACTTTGATCGGCGGCCTGGACAATGACAGTCTTTCCGCTGGAGTGGGGAATGACTTCGTCGATGCCGGCGACGGCGACGACACGGTCACCGGCGAGGCGGGGAACGACATTCTCAAAGGTGGTGGCGACATTGACTCGATGGATGGCGGTGACGGCAACGACACGGTCCTGGGCGGAAATGGCGATGACATTCTGCTCGCGGGCGGAGCGGGCGTGGATGTCGTTCGCGGTGAACTCGGTTCCGATTCCATCTTTGGCGGAAACGGCAACGATCTGCTCGAAGGGAACGACGGCGACGATACAGTGCGCGGCGACGCTGGCAACGACCTGATTCGCGGCCACGACGGCAACGACAGCCTGGATGGCGGAGACGGCAATGACACCCTGGTCGGCGGTGACGGCGACGACGACGTGAGCGGCGGCGAAGGCAACGACGGCATCAACGGCGGCGACGGCGACGATTCGCTCAACGGCATGGCTGGCAATGACACGATCATCGGCCAAGATGGCAACGACACGCTTCTTGGCGGAGCCGGCAACGACACCTGTCTCGGCGGCGAAGGGGACGATACGGTGAACGGCCAGGGCAACCCGGACACGCTGCAAGGCGGCGGCGACGGCGATGTGATCGTGTCCGACACTTCGTCCGAGATTGACGAAGCGTTCGTGCTTTCGTCTGATATCCTGGCCCGGCTGGAAGCGACGTAACCTCGAATCCAACAGGCGAGCGGTGGGTGTCAACCCACCGAGTCATTGAAGCCGTCCGTTCTCGGAACTCGGTGGGTTGACACCCACCGCTCGCCTTTCGGGTTTAGGATTTCCCCACCATGCCTGCGGATGAACTCGACCGGCTGTTGGTGGCTCAGATTCGCCGCGGCGAGCCGGGGGCGTGGGAGGAGTGCATCGCGCGATTCGAGGGGCGGCTGCAGGCGTTCGTCGAAAGCCGGCTGGGAAATCGAACGACCAGCGAGGACGTCGTTCAAGAGACGTTTCTCGGTTTTCTCATCAGCTTGCCGAACTACGACGACACGACGCCGCTCGAAAGCTTTTTGTTTTCGATCGCGGCTCACAAGCTGACGGACGTGTTGCGCCGCAACGGTCGGCGGCCGGAGTTGGCGTTGCTGCTGGAAGACTCAGACGGCGGAGCACGCGAGCCAGCCGGTTCCGACCGCGCCGCCTCCAGCATGTTTCGCAGCGCCGAACGGCAAACGACCGAAAACGCCGCGCTGGCCGATGCGTTGCAGCGGCTGGTTTCGCAGTGGTGGGAACGCGGCGAATTCGAGCGGCTCAAGTGCATCGAGTTGCTTTTTGTGCTCGGCTGGAAGAACAAAGACGTCGCCGAGCACCTGGCCATCACCGAGCAAGACGTCGCCAACCACAAGCACTTCGTGGTCGCGAAACTCCGCGAGTCGGTCGAGAAGTTCCGGCTCGACGCCGATCGCTTGGCGCAGTTGGGGCTGAGTGAATCGTAGATCGGGAACTGCAACCGCGCCCGTCCAACTCACTTGGCATTCTTCCGGGATGACTCGGAAGCGTCTGGCCAAGGACCGTCCGCAGTCAGAGCGGTTTTGTCCGTGGGACATTGCCCCGCACCGGGAACGCGATTGACCTGATCGATGTCGGGAGCGGGATACCACTTCTTGCAGGTCGGGCAATACAGAGCCGGACGCAGCGTTGGCTTGCCCGTCTGCGGATGCACGGCCGGAAATGACGTGGCCACGTCATGCACGAGCGGCTGCATCGTGGCGGTGTCGACGTAAACCATCCGGCCTGTGTTCGACTCGTTCGGAGAAGGCGATCCGCCGCAGCCCGACAGGATCGAACAGAGCACGGTCAACCAAGCCAAACGGCAGCGGGCCACAATGTGAGCCAGCATGATGCGGACCTCATTCGTGAACGATCACAGCAGCGTGATCGCCGGGGAGAAGATGAAGTGCGAAACGCTCGACGGCAAACGGATTCAGCGTCGGTCGTACAAATCGTCTTGCTGCGCTGGATTGTCGAGGTTTCCGTCGCTGACGTAGCCCAGCTTGTTCTGTTCCATCAGGTCCGCTTGAGTGGCGGACAGGAAGTTGGAGCCGGGGACATCCACGCGGAAATGCCGCGCCCGAGTTTCGACGTGTCCGTCCAGGAAAGCGACGTTCGCCGTGCCCCCGTGACGAAAATGGACATCGGGAAAGTTGCGGCTGGGTGGGTCGAGAATCCAGTTCTCCTCAAAGCTAAACGCGGGTGGAAAGAACGACGTCATGCGGACCTGAGCACTGTCCGCGAAAACGATCGTGCGCGAGAGAACTTTCACATCCGCCATTTTTCGCGTGGCGGGAATGGCGCTCGGCGTGGCCGAATAGGTCGGCGGCGGCCAGTCGATGCCCGACGACCGCGACAGGAAATAGCCGTTGTAGCCAAACCCGGTCGCCGGGCGCCCGAAGCGAACTGCTTGCATTTGTGACGGCCCGAAGTCTGGACATTGAAACGATTCGTAGTTTGTCTCCATGAACGGTGCCAGCGGACCCTTTTTGAAGTCGAGTTGCTGCGACGGAGTCGGGATGTCGTAGTCGACGGTTCCGAACCAGAATTGAGCCTTGCCCTGAGCGCCGGAAAACGTCGTGAGATAATTCAACCGAGTAGTGTTCTCGATGACGTAAGGCAGCAACATGCCCTTGTAGACGTCCGAATAATTGTGAAGCGCGAGGGTCAACTGTTTGAGCGAATTGCGGCACTGAGATCGCCGGGCCGCCGCGCGAGCTTGTTGGACAGCGGGCAATAAGAGTGCGATCAAGACGGCGATGATCGCGATCACCACGAGCAATTCGATGAGCGTGAAGCCAGAACGACGTACGCTTCCCTGAGATTTCCGCATGACAATTCTCCGTTGTCAAAACGACTCACGCAGAACCGCCCGTCCGCCGCAGCCTCCCGCCACAAGTCACGCGCAGGGTCAACGGCACCTCGACACACCGAGGGCGTTACCTTCTCGCGCCGTGCCTGCGAAACAGATTGCCACGACTCGTCCGAAGCGAGTCTTGTGAGCCAAATTGATGAGCGACATCAGGGCAGGTCTTCTGGCTCCCGGATCGATCTACTAGCCGCGCCTTCCCAAGCATCCAGGCTCAGTGGCGATGGCGACGTTCGTCCCCGGTTACAGCGGCGGGACCGCGACGGATTCACACCGTCTTCCCTATTCTCCTGGCAGCAACAGGCTCCCAGGCACCCGTGTCGGGGCGGGATATTATCGCACCGAGTTTCGATTGCAACCATTCGCGCGCCGGGCATCTTCCCGACGCAACAAGTTGCTCGGTGCGTTCGATGGGCCTAGCATGGCCTCCTCGTTCTGGGAATTCTGGTCAATGGCTCCAACGTTGCGGCTCCCTTTCACGTTAAAGTCTGGTCTCACTTCGCCGCGCTTCCTGTCTGAGGATGAATTGTGTCGGAATCTGATAAAACGCCCTCTGCGAACCCTGATTCTCCGCCGCCGGTCGTATTGAATGAAGTTGTCGAACCGGCTTCGCTCACGAATGAATCGGCGAACCCCATACCTGCCGAAGGTTTGCCTGAATGGGAACCGCTCACGCCGGAGTTGGTCGAGGATGAAGCGATCCGCGGCGACTTCATGTTGAGCTGGGCCGTGGTGTTGCTCGCGCTGTTGATCGGCTGTCGGCAGATCGTCGAGACAACCACTCTCGTGCATGTGAAGACCGGGAGTTACTTGGCCTCTCACGGATTCTGGCCACCAACGAACGATGTGTTTTCGGCAACGGCTGGCGAGCATCGCTGGGTCAATTTGTCGTGGCTGTGGGATCTGATCGCCAGCGGGTTGTTCACGATCGGTGAGGGGATTGGATTGTCGCTCGCGACGGCGCTCCTCGTGGCTACGACGTGGTCGCTGCTCGGAAAGACCAGCCGGTCGGGAGTATCGAGTTGGTTCGGCTCGATTCTCGGAGTGCTGACGTTGCTGGCCTGTCATCCACAATTCTCTGGTCAGCCAGAGACTGTCACGCTGTTCGGGTTGGCAGCGACATTCTGGTGGTTGCACGTTTGGCGGTCGTCAACGGATGCGGCGACATCGACGAGTGTCCTGGCGGTGTCCGGACGACCGGTGTCGCTGTGGTGGTTGATGCCGGGATTCGTACTGTGGAGCAATCTCGATAATCGCATGTTTCTGGGACTGACGCTGCTGTTGCTGTGGGGCCTCGGCGAGGTCGTCGGCCAAGCGGCGGGACGCACCAGTTTGACAGCAACTCAGCGAGCACATTTTTGGAAGGTTCTGGGCACATGCATCGTCGCGAGTAGCTTGAATCCGTTTGGCGGACAGGCTCTGTTTTCACCGGTCGCATTGTACGGCACCGAGTATCCCGCTTGGCATTTGTATGTTTCGGCGAGTTCTGGATCAGAGGGGGCCGGCGCGTTCTCGTTGTTGACGTCCGATTTGTGGCGATCCGGGTCGGGACGTCTCCCACTGGTTGCGGGCGTGGTTGTGTTGGCGTCGACATTGGTGTCGATCGTGTTGAACGCGCGGCGAGTCAACTTGGGGGATGTCCTGGCATTCGCAGGATTTGTCGTTTTGGCGGCGATCGCGTCGCACGAACTGGCCGCGGCGAGTGTCGTGGCCTGTGCGATTGGAACGCTGAACGCCCAGCAGTGGTATCAATCGAGTTTCCGGCAGGCGTATTCGATCGAACCAAAAGAATTGCTGTTTACGCGAGGAGGCCGAGCCATCACGGTGCTGGTGTTCTTCGCGCTGGCTGTGGTCTCCGTAAATCAATCTCTGTTCGGCGCGGAGGGCAAGAGAGTTGGCGTAGGCATGTCGAATCGGCTGCGGGCCATGATCGCTGCCTATCGCGACGCGACGGCCGACTCATTCGACGATCGGCCGTTCAATTTCATGCCGAGCCAGGGAGATGTGCTGCTGTGGATCGATCAGAAACCTTTCCTAGACAGCCGCCTGGCTGTCTTCACGCGACGCGGCGAACTGGATCTGCTCGCCCTGCACGATCAGGCGCGACAATCTCTGACAGCATTGACCGATCAGAAAACCGCATCCGATCAAGTACCAAATGTTGCCCATTCCGACGACCGGCTGACTGCCTGGCGGCTCATCTTCAACCGCTTTCAACTGACACACTCGATTCCACGGTTGTTCGGCGGAAACCCAACCGCTTACTTTCGAATGCTCGGCAAACCGGATTGGCAGCTAACGCATTTGGGATCGCATTGCGCGGTCTTCTATCGCCAGGACGATGCCTCTCCCGAACTGACTCTGTTTTTGGACCAGCATCAACTCTCGCTTCGAAAGTTGGCGTTTCAAACGACGGAGCCTGCTTCGCTGCGCACCGATTGGCCGCGCGTACGCTCGACGCTTCAAAGATCGTTTGGTCCTCCAGAGTCTCACGTTTCCAACAAAGTGCTGGAGGCAGAAACGTTGCTGTTGCACTTACGCGCGATCATGAACGGTCAGCTAACGATCGACCAACCGACAGCCATCGGTATGGCTCACCTGGCCATCCGCAAAGCGAACGCCGGATTAGCTGAATCAGCCGATAACGCGATGGCTTATCAAATCCTGGGAGAGGCGTACTCGTTCTTGCTCAACGTTGAGACCTCCATCGAGCAATCCAGTGGAGTGCCGTTCGAGAACCGACTCCGATTTTATCAGGCGCTCGCGGCGTACTACCAAGCGATTCACTTAGAGCCGAAGTCCCTCTTTCTGCGAGACCGATTTGTCGACCTGTTGCAGAGACACAATCGCCTCGACTTGGTTTTGCGGGAGCTGGATGTCATTGACAAACTGACCCCCTTCACAGACACCGAAAACTCGGAAGAAAGCGAGATATTGAAGCGCCGTTTAGCTCTGCGCGAACACTGCGAAAGTCGGCAAGCCACCCTGCAAGAGCAACTCAATCCGAGTTTGGAAAATGGACAGAATGCTGCCGCATTGGCCCCACAGGTGTATGAATCTGGCTTTGTGCTAGAAGCGCTGCGGCTATTGAATCTCGATCAGGATGACGTCCGTGAGTCGCCCGATTTGCAGGTACTTTATTCCTTGCTGCGGTTCGAGTCGGGCGAGATTGAAGAGGTTCACGGCCTGTTCGAGTATATCTCCGAGGACAACCGAGCGTCTTGGCGCATCCCAGCCGCGTGGACTCGTCTCGCACACGGAGAATATGACCGAGCGATCGAGTTGTGGAGGAATCAATCCGCGATCACACAGCAATCATCCGTGACCGGAGTCTTAGCCACCTTGCCGATCATTCAATCCCCGTTTCACCTGTTGGGACATCCCAATGTTTGGCCGACGCACCACACCTTGCTGCTTGAGAACGCACAATTAGTTTCAGAGAACGAAATCGCATCGTTGCAGTGGTACACGGCGATGTGTCAAATCGAAGCGGGGAATCCCCTGTTGGCGGGCAAGACGCTGGCCGGACTGCTCGAATTGAATCCAGAGACCCCCTTTCGACCGCTGATCCGGTTCTATTTGTTTACAATCAACGATGAGCTGATTGATCGCGAGCCGCCATCCGATTGGATTCCGATCGACGGAGAGATGTTCATTCCGGACGAGCCGGGCATCACGGAAAAAAAATAGCCCCGGCCACAAGAGCCGGGGCTACATTGACTGGGGAGCAGACGTCTCGTCGACTCCTGTTCGGTTGCCGCAATTCATCCGATGCAGGCCAGACGCCCGCACGTCCAATTGTTAGTTCAGAATCTTCTTGGTGTCCTCAATGATCGCCTTGCTGTTGGCGGTCTTGTACTCACCCTTGGCGAAGGCGTGGCTGACTTTCACCTTGCCGTCGACCCACATCATGACGGTGAGGTCGGCCTTCTCGGCGATCTTGTATTCATCCGGGCCGGCGATGCCATCGAAGATCGTCAGCGGGACGTTCTTCAAGCCCCCTTCTTTCTTGGCGATTTCTTTGAGCTTGGTTTCGTCTTTGTCCGGATCGTTGGTCAGCAGCGTGACGAACGCCGCCATCTTCTTCTCTTCGTTTTTGCCGACGACGCCGTCAATTTGCTTGACGAGCGCAACGACTTCCGGAGTCATCTCGCGAGCGAAGATGTTGACCACCGGACGATCACCAAACTTGCAGCGATAGCAAAGTGACTTGCCTTCGCTGGGACCAGTGCAATCTCTGACAGTGTAGGCGGGCAGCGGTTCGCCAGGTTGCAGACCGGACTTCAGTTCGGCCGCGATCAACGCTCCGGCGAACATCGCGCTCGCCACAAATGCCACAGACAGAATTCGACGCATTTCACTCTCCTTGGGGGTTAAGAAACAGGACTTGGGGAAACCACAATCTTGTTTTCACGCTCGGCGTGAAAACTCAAGCTGCCAAAAACACTGGCGATGCAGTCCGACCAGTCATCCTCGCCCTTCCAGTTCGTGGAAAGCTCGCGAGGTGACGACGCCAAGCGGATACCGGACACGCCGCCGCAATTAGGAAGCCATTCAAGAGAAGCCGGTTGAAACGGCGGCCGCAGGATTCTCCGCTCGACAAAACGCTCGAACCTCGGCCGCAATTACGCGGCTCGTCAGCGAATCTGTTGGAAACAGTCGCAAGTTCACGAGCGAGACTCCTGGCAGAGAATTCAACTCCGAGACTCCGGAGGACTCTAGCGTGACCCTGCCTCCCCGAAAAGGATTCCGCATTGTTGCCATCCGGGTCGTCCGGCTAGAAACCCCGACCCGAACGCAGGAGGCTGCTCATGTTTGACGTGCTGATCCGCCACGCCACGGTGATTGATGGGACACGCGCCCCACGCTATTCGGCAGACATCGGCATCACCGGGGATCGCATCGACTCGATCGGCGACCTGTCCGCAGCCGAAGCCCAACAGACGATCGACGCATCTGGATTGGTCGCCGCTCCCGGATTCATCGACGTTCACACGCACACCGATGGCTGGTTGTTGAAGTCGCCGCACCTGTTGCCCAAGACGCTGCAAGGTTTCACGACCGAGGTGCTGATGTCCGACGGCATCTCGTACGCGCCGGTCACTCCGCAGACCTGGCGCGAATGGATTTTCTATTTGCGAGCGTTGAATGGGATGTCGCTCGACGAGTATTCCGGCTGGCAATCGATCGCCGAATTCCTGGACCGCATCGCCGGGCACAACGTGCAAAACGTGATCGCGCAGGTGCCGTATGCCAATGTCCGCTCGGCCGTGTGCGGCTGGGGGCGGCAACGTCCCGACGATTTTCAAATGCGGTCCATCGTCCGCGACATCCGCCGAGCGATGGACGAGGGCGCGGTCGGACTCTCGACCGGGCTGGACTACATCGTGCAGTGCTTCGCGACAACCGACGAACTGGTCGCCGCCTGCCAGCCGATCGCCGAGCACGGTGGGCTGTACGTGACTCACATGCGGTACAAACTTGGCCTGCTGCCGGCGCTGCGCGAGGCGGTCGAGATCGCACGCCGCTCCGGCACGAAGCTGCACATCTCACACTTGAAAGCGCAGACGCCGCAAGCAGCCGATGAGGTGCTGACCTATCTCGACCGCGTGGCGTCCCGCGAAGTCGATCTGTCGTTCGACGTGTATCCGTATCAATCCGGCTCGACGATGCTGAGCTATCTGCTGCCCTACGAAGTTTGGGAGTCTGGTCCCATCGCGGCCGTCGAACGGCTGCGCGATCCGGCCGTGCGCGAACGCTTCAATCGCGGACTGACCGAGCATCGTGTCGAGATCGACAAGATCCACATCGCCTGGGTCGGCAGCAAAGAGAACTCACGTCATCAAGGGAACCTGCTGAGCGATTTCGTCGACAGCCGCCGATCGTCTCCGGGCGATGCGCTGGCCGATTTGCTGATCGAAGAGCGGCTCGCCGTATTGCTGGTCGTTAACGAAGGGGACGATCCGCTGATCACTCCGTTCTTGCAGCATCCCAAACACATGGTCGGGACGGATGGCATCCTCTGCGGTTGCGTCAGTCCGGTGCGAGCCTCCGACCGCGACAAGTCCGGATCGCCGACGAGTCATCCGAAGAAGAATCAACCGTCCGCTGTGGGCGAAAAGCCGCAAGAGGTATTGCGATTGGAGGGGCGTCCGCATCCGCGCGTGTTCGGGTCGGCGGGACGAGTGCTCGGGCCGCTGGTGCGTGAAGTGAAATTGTTCTCGCTGGAGGACGCGGTCCACAAACTGGCGGGCTATCCCGCCAATCGTTTTGGACTGAAACAGCGCGGCGAGTTGAAGCCTGGCAATTTTGCCGATCTCGTCCTGTTCGATCCCAATACGATCTCGGATCAGGCGACCTACTTGGAGCCGTTGCAACCAACGGTCGGCATGCACACCGTGCTGGTCAACGGAATGCCGATCATCGAAGCCGGTCAGCCTGTTCCTTCCGAACGGCTGCCACGCACGCTGCCCGGACGGCATTTGCGCTGCGAGCGGACGTGAAGTAGCCCGGACGCCCACGTCCGGGTGATCGGACGTAGGCGTCCGATCTACGAACGCATCACGCGCTTTCCGTTGGCGGCGGTTGTTCGGATCGCGGCCCCTTCGGCTTCGGACCCTTCGTGCTGATGACCGTCAGCACTTCGCTGGCATCGACCATCACGCGCCGTGACTCGTCATAAGCGATCATCACCTTGCGAGCCAGAATTTCTTGCGAGACGACTCGCCCTTGTCCGGCCTTCGTCACAACCGTGGCACCGATCGGAGGCAAGTCGCGCAGGTGTTCCTCATAGGTGTCGTACTCGTACCGCAGGCAGCACTTCAGTCGTCCGCAGCGGCCAGAGATCTTGTTCGGGTCGAGCGTCGCCTTTTGCACTTTGGCCATCTTCATCGTGACCGGAGGCATCTCGCGAAGGTGCGTGTTGCAACAGACCGGCTTGCCGCAGTCGCCGTAGTCGGCCAGCAGCTTGGCTTCGTCGCGAATGCCGATCTGCCGCATTTCGATCCGTAGTTTGAAGTGCCCCGCCAACATACGGACCAAGTCGCGGAAGTCGATGCGCTTTTCCGAGAGGTAATAGATGATCAACCGCTCGCCGCCGAAGAGCCGCTCGATGTCGATAAGCTGCATCTGCAACTTGCTCTCGGTGATGAGCCGTCCGCAGTCCGCGAAATCCTGCCGCTGAGCAGCGACCACTTGATCGCGCTTGCGGAGATCGTCGGCCGAAGCGATTTGCAGGATGCGGCCGGTTTCATCCGTGCGTCCCAGATACGATCGCGTTTGCTCGGACGCGGGGCAGAGCACTTCGCCCCACTCGACACCGCGGTCGGTTCGCACAATCACGGCCGTGCCGCGCTCGATCGGGTCGTCGTACTTCGCCGAAAACTCGCCGACGATTCGCATGATGCCATAGCGGATGATGTGGTTGGCCATAATTGGTTTCGTGGAGGATGGGCACTCTTGCCCGTCATTGGAATTCGGAAAAAGCGGACGGGCAAGAGTGCCCATCCTACGTTCATGACGCGACCGGAATGCGGACGCGCGGCGGACGGATACTTTTCAGCCGTTCGAGTTCCGCGTCGGCATCGCGCATCGCCCCTTCGGTGCTTTCGTGAGTCATGATCACCAGCGGCACGGTAACCGGCCCGCCGGGGATCGCGGCTGACTCGGCTTCTTTCTGAATGACCGATGCGATGCTGATGTTATGCCGTCCCAGGATGTCCGCAATGTCGGCAAGCACATGCGGGCGGTCCTCGACGTTGAATCTCAAATAAAATCGGCGGCGGACTTCGGTCGCCGGCAAGAGCGGCAACGGCGCGTGCTCGCGCCAAATGTCGAGTCGCGAAAACGTGAGCTGTGCCCGGCCGACCGCCATGTCGATCAGATCGGCGACGACGGCTGAAGCGGTCGGCATCTCGCCGGCTCCCGCGCCAGAGTACCACAAGCGCCCAACGGCATCGCCGGTCAGCTCGACCATGTTGAACGCACCGGAGGTTTTCGCCAGCGGTTGGTTGGCTTTGACCAACGTCGGTTGCACATGCATCTCCAACTGCCCCTGGATCAGCCGAGCAGTCGCCAGCAGCTTGACCCGATAGCCAAACTCGGTGGCGTTTCGCAAATCGGGAAGCTCCAACTTGTCGATCCCCGTTCGCTGAAACGCCGTCACCGGCACCTTCGTGCCGAACGCGAGCTGACTGAGCAACACCAACTTCTGAGCCGCATCGGTGCCGTCGACATCCATCGTCGGATCGGCCTCGGCGTAACCCAGCCGTTGAGCCTCAGCCAGCACGTCGGCATACGGCCGAGCCTTCTCGTGCATTTCAGTCAGAATGAAATTGCTGGTCCCGTTGATGATCGCCTGGATCGACGTGATTTGATTCGCCGCCATCGACTGCCCGATCGCTGCGATGATCGGAATGCCTCCCGCGACCGCCGCCTCGTACGCGACCGTGCGACCAAGCTCGCGGGCGCGCCGGAAGACCTCATCGCCATGCTCGCACAGCAACGCCTTGTTCGCCGTCACGACATCTTTTCCCGATTCGAGCAGCCGCAGCATGATCGTTCGTGCTGGCTCCAACCCGCCGACCAGATGCAGGACGATGTCGATGTCCTTGTCGGCATACACCGCTTCGAGATCATCGGTGATCAGGCCGTTCGGCAACGCGACAGATCGCGATTTCTCAACGTGCTGCACGACGACACGACGAATCTCGATCGGCCGACCGGCTCTGCGAGCAATCCGCTCCGCCTGATCCGTCAAGATCCGCGCGACACCCGTGCCGACGGTCCCCATTCCGATCAATGCGACTCGCAAGGGAACATCCTGCATGACACCCTTTCGGAAATTTTCAATGAATGATCAAAGTGATGAACAGCGATTGGCACATCAGAACGACAGCCAGAGGGCGGCATCGTAGCAGTTGCTCGCAGAGGCGACAGTGTGAATCAGAGACACTTCTCTCTGGTACGCCACGCGCTTGGAGTTGCAACCGGCACGAAGTAACACTGCCCGGAACTGATGGCGGCACTGCGGCGAACGACCGACGGATTACTCGAAACTGAAGATCGTGGCGAAGGCTTCGTTGATGGATTCGAGGGACGCATTCGGGATGTCGTCCGTGTCTTCGACGCCGATACCACGTGAGATGTCGGTCACGACCTTGGTGAAGCGAGACTTCCCGTCTTCCTGTTGCAAGTCGTGCTCCTGACCGGCGGGCAACAGGCCGAGCCGTTCGGCCGACGTGCCGGTCATCCATTTCGACCAATCGAAGCCGTGCATCAGGTCGCAGCAGACTTCGTACTTCTCCAGCAGCACAGCGACCGCTTGAGCCGTGTCGATGATGGGCGAGCCTTGGCCGCCGCTCTCGGTGTAGGGCGCCAACGCCTGCTTAACTGATCGGCCAGTCCGAGGTCATCGACGATCAACCCGCCCTGCTTGTCGCGGAAGACTCGGTGTACGCGAGCGATGGCCTGAATCAGTCCGTGGCCGCGCATCGGTTTGTCGGCGTACATCGTGTGGAGGCGGGGAGCATCGAAGGAAGCGCTTCACTTCTCCCCAAGCCACTCCGATTCGGCTTATCCTACCCTATCGAAGAATCAATTTCGGGTGATGGCAACAGGGGGAGGCCTAGCTCCTTCAGAAACTCGTTGTGCTTCGCGGTCGCCTTCTGAATCGACTCCTCAATTTCCACCAACTTCTGATGAGTCGCAGCCAAGTCAATCTCCAGCTCCGATTCTGCCGTGCTGACGTACCGCGAAATGTTGAGGTTGAACTCGTTCGCCTCGATCTCCTTCATCTCCACGCGGCGGGCGTATCGTTCGATCGGCTTGGCGGGGCGTTTTTGATACGTCTCGATGATCTGGGCGATGTGCGCCTCCGTCAGCACGTTCTGCCGCTTCCCCTTCACGAAGTGCTCAGCCGCGTTGATGAACAGCACGTCATCCGGCTTCTTGCACTTCTTCAGCACGAGGATGCAGACCGGGATGCCCGTCGAATTGAGCAGGTTCGCGGGCAGCCCGATCACCGTGTCGATGTGCCCGTCCTTGAGCAGCTTGGTGCGGATGCGCTCCTCCACGCCGCCCCGGAACAGCACCCCGTGCGGCAGGATGATCGCCATCCCGCCGTCGTCTTTCAGGTAGTGCAGCCCGTGCAGCAGGAACGCGAAGTCGGCCGCGCTCTTGGGGGCGACGCCGTGGGCCTTGAACCGCATGTCCTCGCCCATCGCTTCGCCTGGCTCCCAGCGATAGCTGAAGGGCGGGTTAGCGACGACCGCGTCGAACGCTGGCTTCTTCGCCGGGTTCGTCTCGCGGAGCATGTCCCAGTCGTTGGTCAGCGTGTCGCCGTGGTAGATCTCGAACTCCGTGTCCTTCACACCGTGTAGCAGCATGTTCATACGCGCCAGGTTGTAGGTCGTGATGTTCTTCTCCATCCCGACGATCCTGCCGATGGTTCCGCCCGACTCGGTCATGCGCTGGCGGATATTGAGCAGCAGCGACCCCGACCCGCAGGAAAAGTCGAATACGTTGTTCAGTTTCTTCCGCTTGCCTGTCTTGGGCTCCTGGCTGTCGAGCGTGACGATGCCGGACAGGATGCTCGAAATCTGCTGCGGCGTGTAGAACTCGCCCGCCTTCTTGCCCGACCCGGCTGCAAACTGCCCGATCAGGTACTCGTAGGCATCCCCCAGCGTGTCGACATCGGTCGAGAACAGCGCCATCCCCCGCGCGATCTCGCTGATGATCGAGCAGAGCTTGGCGTTGCGGTCGTCGTACTTGCGCCCCAGCTTGTCCGAGCCGAGGTTGATCTCCGAGAACAGCCCCTGGAAGTTGCTGGAGAACGATTCTTCCTCGATGAACTTGAAACCCTTTTGCAGCGTGTCGAGCAGTTTCCCGTCCTGAGTCTTGGCGAGGTGGACGATGCTTCCCCAGAGGAAATCGGGCTTGACGACGTAATGCACCTTGCGGCGCATCTGCTTTTCAAACGCCGGCACGTCGCGCGGGTTTTCCGCATACCACACCGACAGCGGCACGCGGCGGTCGTCGCCACTTACTTGAGCGGCACGGCGCAAGAAGTCCGGTGAAGCGTGAGAAACCTCGCCGGAACCGGAGGGCTCGCGCCCTTCCGCTGCAGGGTAATCCGCCCCCAGTTCCTTCTTCGCCGCTGCCTAATAGTTGTCCGAGAGGTAGCGCAGGAACAGGAACGAGAGCATGTAATCGCGGAAGTCGTCCGCGTTCATGGCACCGCGCAGCGTGTCGGCGATATTCCAGAGCGTCTTGCCGAGTTGTTTTTGATCGAGGTTGTTCATAGTGCTTGAGGATTCTCATTCTGTATTTGTTCCCGAAGTCAGACACCGGACGGCTCGCGCCGTGCCGCTCCAATGGAAGCGGTACGGCGCAAGTCCGGTAAGTCCGCCGCTTCCATCAGGCCAGTCGGATGCCAGATCGATTCAAACACCCATCCCATGGCTCAAACCTCCTCCTCCAACGCTGTCGGCTGAGCCTTCGCCGCAAACGCCTTCGACCCTTCCGCGGACAATTGATCCCGCCACTTCCGCAGCAGGTTCTGACCGATCTCCAAGCGACGAGCCGCCTCTGCGAAACTCAGCCCCTGCCGAGAAATCAACGACACGGCCTCGACCTTGAACTCCCGCGTAAA
>CAMDPK010000040.1 GCA_945904015.1 Candidatus Kuenenia stuttgartensis
CGCTCAGCGAAATTCTGCAAATCCTGAGTCTGACTTTGTTCGAGAAAACCCCGCTTTCTAAGGCTCTTTCGATCAAAACAGAACACGATTCGACAAGTGATTGCCATAGTCAGTTGATGCTCTTCGATTTATAGCCGGACAGTTGTGACGTTGGGATCGAAATGCTCGAAGTCAACCTCGCCCAGTCGTACGAACAGCGCGTAGTCGCCCGACTCCGTGTGAGCACCGATGGTATTCAATGCAGCGGCACCGCTGACCACCAGCTTGATATGGCCGTCGGCGTCGGTCGCGAAGCCGCCACTCATCGCAGACGCAAAGCCGTTGCCGACAGGACTCCCATTGTCATCCGCAGCGAGAAATTCTTCCTCGATTGAGACCGTCCCACGAGTCGGGCCAGCCGTGATCGTCAACGAAGACGGATCGAGCAACCCATCCGCAACCGAATCATTCAACAAAACGTCGATGGCAACAGGTATCGCTGCCTGAATGGTCGCCGAATCGTCTAATGCCACCGGGCGCTCGCTGAGCACCATGACCGCCACAGCAGCCTCGGCGGTCGCACCGTCATTGTCTTGCACCGTGTAACGGAAGACATCGCGGCCTCGAAAACCAGCGTCAGGAACATAGAGCACAATCGGCCCGTTCGCAGATTGCTGAACTGTGGCTGTGCCATGAGCCGGCCCCGAACTGACCATCAGGGAAGACTCATCGAGTGTCCCGTCGTAGTCAGAATCATTGGCTAGAACGCCGATGGCAACCGGTGAGTTCTCTTTGGTTCGAATCGAATCGTTGTTAGTAAACGGAGGCTCGTTAAGGACTGTGACGGTGATCGTGGCCTCGTTGGAAACGGCTCCGCCGTTGTCCTGGACGGTGTAGGCGAAGACGTCAGTCCCCTTGAAATCTGGATCGGGAGAATAGACCAGCCGCGTCGGCCGAAATGTTTCCAGCGGGATATTTAAAATGCCGGCGACGTAACTAGGCGTGAAATCCAGCCAGGCGACGAAGGGTGTTCCCGGAATTTGTCCGCGGAAATACGTCGAAATAAACCCATCAATAGGGGGCAGGCTGAAACTGCCCCGCAGATCAAAGACGTCTGCATCGAAGTTCGAGAAGTCCGATTCACCGAGTCGGACGAACAGAGGGTAATCACCATAACCACCCGGAGAACCAGGAGGAGGAGCCCCATAGGTCCGGAGTTCGATGGTGCCATCCTGATCGACAACGCCATTGATCGAAGGAAGTAAGCTATAGCCGAACGGATGGAGAACGACCGGCGAGAAAACCTCGTTGCCCCCGAACCCCGCCTGCTCCACCACGACTGTGCCATGCGCTGGAATTGAGGTGATGACGAGTGACGACAAATCCAGCTTTCCGTCGGGGTCGAAATCGTTGGTAAGGACATCGATCGTGACGTGACTATTCGTATTCATTGTAGCGGCATCGGCAATGGCCACGGGAGGTAGGACGATCGCGGGCACCAGCCGGTCTTCGAGACGCTCCAGAGTGAGGCTGCGACGCCGACCGCCCACCCGACGCCGTGCGGATCGGCCGCGCAGACGGCGAGCTTCTGGCAGTTCCATGAGCTTGCTGATCCAGCGTTTCCACAGCCGCGACTGCCAGTTGACCATTGCCTGAACTCCTCATCGCCAAGTCGATGAAATCCACGACGGATATTCAGGACAACACACGACAAGCCGGTGGGCAAGCCTCCACAAAGCACAATTCAAGTAGGCCAGGGAAAATCTGCGGGAAGCGCAGGGGTCAGGTCTTCAAATTTCAGTTTTGGCCCCGCGATCCACCGCTGACTCTCATCCCGCGTCGCCATTCCAATCCACAACGCGCCTGATTCGCAAAGCCAAAACTGAAATTTGAAGACCTGACCCCGGACACACGCAGGACGTAGGGTGGAACCAGCTCGCTTCGAGCGACGGCCCACCATCGTCAATCACCCTGTTTTCTGGTGGGCCGGCGCGTCGAAGCGCCGCTGGTCCCACCCTACGTCGTGAAGAGTCAGCGATCGTCAAACGCGAACTGCGCGTCGATCGGCCGCTCAGCGAAATTCTGCAAATCCTGAGTCTGACTTTGTTCGAGAAAACCCCGCTTTCCGAGGCTCTTTCGGTCAAAACAGAACAGGATTCGAAAAGTGATTGCCATACTCGATTGATACTCTTCAACTGATAGCCGGACAGTTGTGATTCTGCCCCCATCGTTCTGCCAAAAGATTTCTTAGCTGAACGATGGAGGCAGAACGATTATCAATCGTTTCGCAGCGCTTCGATCGGGTCCAGCCGGGCGGCTTGCATGGCGGGATACAGGCCGAAGGTGACTCCCACCAACACCGAGATGCCGAACGCGAGCGGTACGGACCAGGTGACGACTGCCGGTTCCATCGTGCGGATGATGTCGGGCAAGGTGGCGACCGCTTGAGGCAGCAGTTGCTCGATGCTCCAGCGCACCAGGTTGATCGCGGGGCGGCAGGCCAGCCCCGCCAGAATGCCCGCCGTGCCGCCAAGCATTGAGAGCGTGACGGTCTCTCGCAGGAACTGCCGCGTGATGTCGGACTGCCTGGCACCGAGTGCTCGGCGAATGCCGATCTCTTTGGTCCGCTCGGTCACGGTCGCCAGCATGATGTTCATGATGCCGATGCCGCCCACCAGCAGCGAGATCACGGCGATGATGCCGAGGAACAGCATGAACATCAACCGCGTGGCTCGCGCGCGTTCGAGAAGTTCGAACGGGACGGTGATGCCGTAATCAACCGTCGGATGATGTGGGGCGAGCGTCGCCTTGATGATCTCGGAGGTCTCGACGACATGCGCCACGTCAGCCGCTTGCAGCGTGATCTGACTCAGTTCGACACTCTCACCCTGAAACGAGCCGCTACGACGTGTGAGGATCAAATCGCCGACGCGTAACCAGAGCGTTTCGATCGGCACATACACGTCGCGCGAGTAGTCCTGCGCTTCGAGCGAGCCGCCGATGCCCGCTGACGGCGCACGCGGCTTGAGGATTCCGGCCACGCGGTAGTAGTCCTTTTCGATCTTGATGGAATGTTCAAGCGGATCTTCAAATGGAAAGAGCCGCTCGGCGGTTTCGGCGGAGAGGACGCAGATGTTTTGCCGCTCGGTGCTATCCGTCTGCGACAGGAAACGGCCACGCTCGATTTCGAGTCGCGTCAGCTCGGCGTACTCGGGCGTGCAACCGACCATGCGGCCATCGACCAGTCGGTCGAGGTAGCGGAATTCTCGCCGCACCTCGCGAATCGGGATGGCACGCTTCACGGTTGGCAGCGTTGCGATGATGCGTGCCAGATCGCTGCGTGTGATGCCGAAGGGAAAGATGCCGCGCTGCCCCGCAGTCGCCTCGGCCGGGGGCTTGATCGAGCGGACGATGATGTTGTCCGCGCCGAGTCCTTCAATCTGCTTCTGCACCGCGCGGCCGATTCCTTCGCCGATAGCGAGCAACCAGATCACGCTGGCGACGCCGATCGCAACGCCCAGAATCGTGAGCAGCGACCGCAGCGGATGCAGAAACAGCGCGTTGAGGCTCGCGCGCCCCACGCCGCCGGTCAGCCAACGCAGCGGGTTCACGAGTCGCCTCGCACGACGAGCCGTTTCGGCAAAGTCACCCGAAGCGGCTCGTGGTGGTCGGCTGCTGCGCTCGTGACTTTTTCAGCGGGCTTGGCGGGTGCGGCGTCTGGATCGGATTCGTCCTTCTTCGTCGAGGCGTCTTCGTCCTTCAGGCCGACGGCGGCGAGGTGTGCTCGCGGGTTCATGACCACGTCGTCCGTCGTGTTCAGCCCGTCTTTGATGATGATGAACTTGTCGTTGGTCGAGCCGATGAGCAGTTCGCGCAGGGAGAGCTTGCCGGATGACTCGCGGATCACGCAGTAATGTTTGTCGCCACGCTCGACCACGGCTTGGATCGGCACCAAAAGAACATCGGACTGCGTTTCGACGCGGATCGAAACCTTGGACGACATCCCCGGCTTGAGCGTTTTCGGCGGTGCGTCGAGCGTGATGATCGCATCGAACTCTTTGACGTTGGGGTTGATCCAGTTTTCGTCTGTGGCATACGCGTTGACGGTCTTCACGGTTCCCTTGAGTTCCGTGCCGCGCAAAGCCTCGACCTGCACGACGACGGACATTCCCGGTTTCACGCGATCGACGCGGGCTTCACCGATCTTCGTTTTCACCTGCATCTTGGTGGAGTCTGGGAGCATGACAATGATCTGCCGTTCGCGAACGCGGTTCCCTTTGCGAACCAGGAACTCATCGCCGCGCCAGCGGTTCTGGTTCGCAAACACAACCTGCCCGGCGGATGGTGCCTTGATGGTACATTTCTCCAACTGACTTTCGAGATTCTTCAATTTCTCGAGTTCAATCTCCAGCTTGGCTTGTTCGGCGTTGGTGTTGGCTTCGGCGGTCTTGATGTCGGCGTCATGCTTCTTCAGCGTCTTGGGCTTGGTGTACTCGCGGATCACATTGAGCTTGGTCTTCGCCGCCTGAAGATCCTTGCCGAACTTCTCGACCGAGAACTGATCGCTCTCCAGTTGCACGTCGGTGATGTAGCCGCGCGAGGCCAGGATCTGGCTGTATTTCAAAAAGTTCGCGGCTCGTCGAGAGTTTTCTTCGGCGACGAACAGTTCACTCTCCAGTTTTTGCTCTTCCTGCACGAAGAGCCCCACTTCGTATTCCTTCCGCGCGATGAGAGCGGCAGCGTGATCGTTGGTGGCTTTGCTGAGAGCCGCCTCAGCGTTGTTGACCGCGATCTTTTGAGCCGCCAGGTCTTTGCGAAGCGTCGAATCATCCAACTGCACGAGGACATCCCCTGCGGCGACGGGCGAACCTTCCGCAACGATTTCCAGGATGCGAACGCCTTCGGACGACGCGACCTCGCAGCGCAACTCGACATTTGCCGAGCTTTCCAGTTCGCCCCGCTCGACGATGTCGTTGACGAACTCACGCACGACAGGCCGCTGCGTCATAACCTCGACCAGCGCTTCGCCGCGTAGCGAGTACACCGCAACTCCTCCGGCCGCGCAACATACGACGAGGAAGACGAGAACGAACTGTAGACCGCGCCGAATCTTCCCGGCGCGGCGGTGAGGCGGAGAGTTCTGGCAAAGATTGTTCATCGCTCGATGCACCGGAAAGACGGGGTTTGTTCGACAGCCATCGGAGTTCCATCGCAGCATATCGAAGGACGGAGGCTCCTGCTCGTCTCGCAATGCCAAAGGGGTCACGCTCAGTCAGGCGACACTGTTGCCGTTCGTCGGCAATGGGACTCGCGAACTCGCAGCCGAGTTGGGTAGACGCCCTCCGATCATTGAGGTCGTGGCGAGTTTTCGGATGGTGACGGTGGCACCGTCAGTTCAAACGTGGCGGGTTCCGGCGGCAGCTCGCCGACAGGCAACTCAATGAAGCCGGATTGGCCCGGACAAATGGGAGCGGCCAGAGGGTTTGCCTGCGACTCGTAGTAGCGGGCCACGAGAGTCTCCTCGGTGACGGAACCAGGATCGCTCCACAAGCCGCGATCGTCGAGGTTCATCGTGCCGAGGTCGAAGTCGAGCAGCCGCCGCTGGATTTCGTAATCGCCCCACACCTGGATGAACGCCGCTTGCGATTGCTGGAGATTCAACAGCGCATCGACCAGATCGCGAGCGACCGTCGGTGAGGCCGGCGGCGGTGCGACCTTGCCGTCGCCGACGGGCTTCTCCGGTTCGGACAGCTTCAGCCGCGCGATGTCGGTCTGTGTGATCGCCACATCCACGGCGAGTCGTCGCAGTTCGAGGTTGAACTGGTGGAGCTGAATGCTCCGCAGCCTAGACCGCAGTCCGCGATGAATCTCGTCGCGCTGCGCCATCACCGACCGTCGGTGCTGCTGGTACTCGATGAGCGACTGCCGATACAAATTCCGTTCGATGAGTCGCGTGAGCGGCGCGTCGAACTGCACTCCCGCCCGCAACACGCCATTATCGTCGCGAAACTTGACCGGGTTGTTTCCCGTCGTCCCCAAGTCGCCGACGACGTTCACCGTGAGATTCGATTTCAGCGCATTGGCGTTGTACTCAATCAGCCGCCAGGTATCGACGAGCGACGCCTTCGCGTTCATCCAGTCGGGCCGTCGCGCCAGCGCCACCTGAAACGCCATTTCCGGACTGACTCGCACGGGGACCAGCGCGACGCCGTGCAGTCGGGTCCGCGCCTGCCACAACGACAACTCGAGTAGTGCCGCCGAAACGTGTGCCAGCATCGCGCGCTCCGCTCGGACTCGTTCGACCGGTTCGAGGGCGGCGTCACTGGCAAGTTTCTCAACGGTGGCCGCCAGTTCCGTCAGCTCGTTCGTCAATCGAACCCGCTCACTGCGGAGCAGCTTCACACGCTCATCGAGCGCCTCCGGAGAGATCGCTCGACTGTCGAAGTTGTGCCCGCGCAGTTCGGGGCGTTGTGACAGCTCCTCCAGTGCGCGACGTCGTTGCGGCAAGTTGTCTTCGACGGCCTTGAGATCGCTCGCCAGAACATCCGTCATTCGTCGCATGCGGGTCGCCAAGTTCGGCACCTTCCTCGTCGAGTCGATCACTTGGCCCTCGACCTGTGCGGCCGACAACGCTTCAAATCGCTCGGCCACCTCATTCTGTAGCCGAGTCAGTTCCAAGTCGGTCAGAATGAATTGATCGAAGAACGGGTCGCGCAACTCAAACGGGATTTCGGGCGGCAGTCCCAACCGAAACTTGTAGAGGTCGAGCGCACTTTCGTAGCCCGCCAAGAGGTTGAGCAGCTCACTCTGCCCCGTGTAATACGCCTGCCGCGCGAAGTCCACTTGAAAGCGATTCTCCAGTCGCCCCGCGTCGAAGGACGCTTCGAGTTGCAGCCAAGTGTTGCGCAGACTCGCATTCCTGGCACGCTGGTTGCGGATGAACTGCTGCTGTTGCAGGAAGAAGAGGAATCCTCCGGCACCCTGCGCGCCCACACCGCCGCCTCCCGCGAAGCCGCCGCTCGATGTGACTCCCACCGCGCCGACACCACCGAATCCTCCGACGCCCACCCCCGTAAATCCGCTGAGCCCCGATCCGCCGAACAGACCACCCGCGCGCTGCAAACTTCCACCTCCCCCGTTTCCGGTGGCCACATCAAGGTAGAAGCCCTGTCGGAAGCGATCGTACTGCCGGACGTTGGCCAGCAGGTTTCGCTCTGAGCGAGTCAGCGTTTCCATCACGCGCGCTTTGCCCGCGAGTTGAAGTAGCGGCTGCGAGATGGCAAAGCTCATCAGCGAGGTCGTCATGTTCGTGTCGTGCCCGGAGAACTGCCAGACAATCGAGTTCGCCAGTCCGGCCACGAAGGTGCCGCCCGTCGTGGTGAACCGTCTCAGTCGCAGATTGGATTCGTTGCTGAGAATGCTCGCGTCATCGCCACCGTTGCGGATGCGGCCGATGCTCGAAAACTGTGTGGCGTTGCCGCCGAAGAACTGCGTCTGAAACCGAAACCGCTCGGCCGTGACATCCAGCGCCGAGAGGTACAGCGTCTCCAACTGAGCCTGATAGTCGCGCGAGTGCAGCCGAGCGAGATCCACCGCGCCGCCGAGATCGACACGCACTCGCCCCGCATCGTCCTTGGGAAGCCAGTCGCGATAGTTGCTGACTTCGACATCGGACAAGACGCCGTTTTCCTCCCAATGCGACCAGCCAGGATGCCCGTCAACGCACTCCATCAATCGGTGCGAGTCGGGATCATCCGGAGGCATCGGCGGGCTGTCGGGATCAGTGGGGTCGAACAACCGCGATCGGGGATCGATTTCGATTCCAAAGTCCGCCATCTGAAACTGCGGATTTGCCGTCGCCCCGGCAACCGTGGCAAAAACAGCCGCATCGGCCTGCTCGCGATAGTGTGCTCGGTGGCAGCCCGCCGCTGACAGTCCCGTGACCACGACCGCAACCAGCGCGCACGAAGTCGCTCGCGGCGCGATTCGCCAAAACCGCCTGCACCACGAGGCCGAGCAACTGGCGACTATCGACATGATCTCGGTAACTATCGGGAAGCCATCCCTCCGATCATCACGACTTTGCCGATCGCGCAAAGATTCACGTCACAACCAGTCCCTGACCAACCGGCAATGTCTGCCGTTGGAGTCTTCTGTTTACGCCGCTACGCTGGCAACCTTTGGCGTTCTCGAAAATTCGGAGGGAGATCATGCGACGAACTCTGTCTTGGATTATTGGCTTGCTCTGCGTCTTTGGCAGCGTCCTCGGAGCGACAGCTCACGCGGCAGATGCTCGCCCCAACGTGCTGTTCATCGCGATCGACGATTTGCGGGATTGGGTCGGGTTCCTCGGCGACACGCAAACCAAGACGCCGAACCTCGATCGCTTGGCGGCACGAGGCATGAAGTTCACTCGCAGCTATTGTGCGGCTCCGGTGTGCAATCCCAGCCGCACGGCGCTACTGACGGGGATGCGACCCGGTTCGACCGGCGTCTACAACAACAACATCGACTGGCGAGAGGTCGTGCCCGATGTCGTCACGCTGCCGTTGCACTTCAAGCAGAACGGCTACTTTGTCGCCGGAGCGGGCAAGATCACGCACGACTCGTTCAAACGCCGCTCCGATTGGGAGGAGTATCTCGACAAGGCCGGCGGCGTGAAGGACGACGTCGGTGGCGTCGATGGCATTCGCTTCGGAGCCATCGACGCCGATGACGACGACATGCCAGATGCGAAGTCGGTGAAGTACGTCTCCGAATACCTTGCCAAGAAGCACGACAAGCCGTTCTTTCTGGCATGCGGCTTCAAGAAGCCGCACATGCCGTTCAGCGTGCCGCAAAAGTATTTCGACAAGTTCCCGCTCGACCGCATCAAGCTGCCGGACGTCAAAGCAGACGATTTGAAAGACATCCCGCCCGCCGGAATCAAGATGGCACAGCCGGACGGCGATCATGCCGCGATCATGAAATCCGGTCGCTGGAAGGAGGCCGTGCAGGCGTATCTGGCGACGATCTCGTTCATGGACACGATGCTCGGCCGGCTGATCGAAAACTTCGACCGCAGCCCGCATCGCGACAACACAATCATCGTCCTGTGGAGCGATCACGGCTGGCATCTCGGCGAGAAAGAGCACTGGCGCAAGTTCGCGCTGTGGGAAGAGGCGACTCGCGCCCCGCTGATCTGGTCGGTGCCGAACCTCACGCTAACCGGCTCAACCTGCGAGCGGCCAGTGGATTTCATGCACATCTACCCGACGCTGTGCGATCTCTGCGGACTACCGGCACCGAAACATCTTCAAGGCCGCAGCATTCGCACGCTGCTGAAAGATCCGCAGGCCGAATGGTCGCAACCGGCGATCACGACTCACGAGTTCAAAAACCACGCCGTCCGCACCGAACGCTGGCGGTTCATCCTTTACGCCAACGGCGACGAAGAACTCTACGACCACGACGCCGACCCGCACGAATGGACGAACCTCGCCAGCGATGCGAAGCTCGCGACCGTCAAATCGGAACTCGAAAAATTGTTGCCGACCGAAAACGCTCCGCCCGGCAAGAAAAGCGAGGCAGAGGTTAAGGTCAAACAGAAAGCCAAGGCCAAGAAGAAGAGCCCGTAGACAAATCGGGGGCTCATCGTTCTGCCCCCATCGTTCTGCCAAACGATTCTTGGCAGAACGATGGGGGCAGAACGATTCAGACAGGTGGATCGGGCGGCTTCTTTTTGGAGGCTCTCTTGCGGGGCGTCAGTTGCAGCCACGAGTCGAGTTGTTTGCTGACATCCTCAAAGTTGACGATGCGCGGCGTGACGTTGAACTCGGCTTCGGCGGGGGAGTTGCCGGAGGCGGGGAAGTTGAGTCGCAGGACTTCCTTTTCGAGGTTTTGCATCCAGGCGGGGAGTTCGATACCGGAGCCGGTGCTGTCGGCGAGGTAGGCGTCGATCTCGCGGCGAAGAGCGTCGAAGGAGGGAGACTCGGCGCGTTGGGCTTGAGCGTCAGCGACGACTTGCGGCAGGTGCGCGAGCATCCGGTTCACAGCGAGCGGCTTCGTGAAGTGTTCGTTGAGCCGATCGCTGACGGCCGGGAGCCTCATGCCGTACTTGCGTTCGGCGGCGTGCAGACGACGGAGGTGGCCGGTGGCGGATTCGCGGGCACGTTTCTCGAAGCTGCGTTCCCAAGCGGCGACGGCTTCTTGCAGGTTCCCGTTGCAGAGGACTTGGTGAACCAAGTTCAGCGGCGTGAAGTTCCAAGCGTCGCGGTCGTAATCGGCTTCGACGCGCAGAAAATCGAGCAGGAAGAAAAACTTCTCGCCGTAGTCGGACTGCGTGGTCGTCGTGTTGTATTCGAGGAAGCGGTCGAACTTGTCGACGACGGTCGTGTAGATCAGCTCCAGCACATGCACGACGTGATCCGTTTCGATTGCGCCGCTGTCGAGGGCCTCCAGCAACGGACTGGGACGCAACGGATCTTGCGACTCGGCCAGGAAGTTCAAGAACCACGGAATGCCGTTGTGCAGGATCGCGCGAACGTTGCCCAACGTCAGCATCTTGGCGTGGAAGAGTTCCGCTCCGTACTTGGTGATAAATTCGTGGACCTCGTCCCAGATGGCATCGCGCTTCATGCTCTCGACGGCCGAGAGCCGCATCGTCGCACTGTGGCTGACCCATTCCTCGACAAAAGGTTTGAGCAAGTGGTGCAGCAACTCGACCAACTTTTCTTGCGGGAAGGTTCCCTCCTGCCACGTTGCGGCGGAACGCAGCAACGCTTCCGCCGAGGACCGCACTGCCGTGCGGAACAAGCGGTCGAACTCGGTGACGGCCATCTCGCCGGGGCGTGACGCCTTCTCCATGCGATGCGCCGTTCGCAGCAGATGCCACGTCTCTTTCAACAGCCCCATTCGCGGAAGTTGTGTGAGCAGGAAGCGGATATCCGATTGCAGCAGCCGTGCAGCGAGCACTTGCTTGGGATGCCCGCCGACATCCAGAGGCACATACAGCAGTGGCTTGCGGGCGAGCGTCGTCAGCAAGCTGGGCAGAGTCGTTTTGACCTCATCGACATCGCCGCGCAGGACCGCTCGGTACAGCGCGGTCATGTGCAGGTCTTCGCTCGCAGCCTTCGATTTCTTGCGGGTGTCGCCGCCGGGCAGGAAGCAGCCGAGGCCACGCTCGCCAATGCGGCATGCAAGCTGCGCGGCGATCACCGTCTGCACCATGTAGAGCTTCGTCTGCAATTGCAAATCGTATTCGACATTCGAGTCATGTTCGCCCGACGGCGTCGCGATCTCGAAATCCCAGAGCGCTCCCATCAGCTTGCGGAGGCCATTCTGCATTTCGCCAAGATGTTTGACCCAGCTACTGATCACGGCTTGCGGATCTTCGAGATCAGGTCGCCGAGCCTCTTTCGGATTGCGTTGCAATCCAGCCGGCGGGTTGCGCATCAGGCACGCGACCGCCATCTGCCAGACCTGTGCCAGCGTGACCGTGAACTTCAATCGCGGTTCCAAGGCTTTGCTGAGGTATTCCATCTCCGTCGAGCCGGTCGAAGCTCCGTCGTCCATCAGCTCACCGGAGACGCCGTCGTCCGCGCTGTCTTTGAACGAGACATCTTCGTACGCGTTGCGAAATAGATTGTCTTCGTCGTCCTCGTCGTTCGGATCGAGCAGGGCCCCGTCATCGTCACCGAAGTCGCCGAGGTCTTCGTCCAGCGAATCCTGTTCGGGCTTCGGCTTCTTCTTTTTCTTGGGCAGATCGTCGGTGAGTCCGTCGATCACAGGAACTTCCCAGAACTCGCCGGCGTTGACTTCGAGATACGCGAAGAACCGCCGGATCAGCGGCCAGCGATCGGGTTGCGGTGAGCCGTCTGCCGGCTCGGCGGTGACTTGCGTCATCCATTCGGTCAGCAGAGCCGGCAACGAATAAGAGCCGGACTCGATGCCCACCTCGTCGTTCTGGCTGAGCCACTGCATCAACAGCGCCATCGCGGCGACGTAGTCTTCCTTTTCGAGCAACGCTTTCACGACGAGGGCATACGACTTCGCGTTCGTGAAGCGGTCGATGTGCCGCCGCCAAAAACTGACATCGCCCGCTGCTTCGCCCGCCGCTCGCCATTCGGAGAGGACGTCGGCGACGTGCGTGGCCGATTCCCAACTCTCGCGTCCGGCAACGTGCGGCATGTCCTCGACTGTCACGCTGGCGAACTGGTCCCAATACTCGGCGAACGTGCGGAAGCAATCCGAGAGTCGCCGCGTCAGCTCACGATCCCCCTGCGCGGCGGACTCGCCCAAAGCTCGCGAATAGACCGAGAGGTATTGCTCGACGATCGACAGCAACTCTTCCAGTCGCTGATCGGGGATGCTGTCCTCGCGGGACGAAAACAGCGGGAATTGCCCCTGAAAGCCGAGGATGTTCCACGGATCGGGGAACGCTCCGCATTCGATGCCGCGTTTGAAGTAGTCTTCGATTTCCGCGATCAGTGACACCGCCGGCAGAAGCTGGCCTGAACTGAGATGCCGATGCGCGGCAGTCATCCGCCAATGCACTTCGCACGCGAACCGCGCGGCGACCGACGGAATCACCGCCGCCGTTTCTCGCGCGGCCTGTGGCCGGCCGAGCATTGCGTACAACCCGGCCAGATGCCGGTACTGAATCTGTCTCGCTCCGTAATTCGCGAGATACAAGTTGAGCGACTGTCGCACATGTCCGAACGGCTGTTGCGTTTTCTTGGCGGCAGCCCTCAGACGTTCAGCTCGTTCCCCTTTCGCGTCATCAAGCAGCCGTTCGTAAAACGCATCGCGCTGCCGAGCGACTCGCGGTAACAGCGAGGTCAGCGTGATCGTCGAGTCGTGCGTGTCCGGCCCCGCTCCACTGATCGCCGACGCCATCAGCATTGTGCCGCACAGCACCGAGGCCGCGTCAAACAACGATTCCTCCGGCGGCTGATCGGTCTGCTCGGCCATCCAATTCAGCAGCGAGTCGAGGATAATCTTCCGCAAAATGAACCGGCGGAAATTTCCCCGGATGTCGATGACGTGCGGATCCCACTCGCCGAACATGTAGTTCGTGCGTTTGTAAACCGGATGGTTGTGATCGTGAGCGCGTACGTCGCAGGCGATCTCGTCCAAGTTCCGCAGATCGAAGAACGCATTCTGCAACAGATTCGCCGGGACGCCCTGCATCAACTCCATCGTCCGCTTGATGAGTTCTTGATACGGCCCGCGCCCCGCGCCGACTCCTTGAAAATAGATCGGCACCGGCCGAAACCGCTCCCTCGGATACGGCTCCATCTTGCGTTCGTTTTCCAGCACCGCGACTGGGCGAAACCCGATGAAGTCATTGAGACTTTCGATCGCGCCGCTGACGATTCGCTCGGTCTCGTCCCACGGAGAACCTTGAGCCAGCACCGCCTCAAACAGCCGAGCGAGAAACAGCGGCTGCTGAAAATCAGCATCGCTGAGATGAAACAGCAGGTCTCCATGATGCCGCCGATACGCCGGCCACAATTCGTGGAACGTGAGCTTGAGCACCGCTCGCGCCTGTGCCGAATCCTTGAACGCCGCCGAAGTCGTTTCGAGTTCGCCGAGCCGCGCGAGCAGCGCCGCCTCAAACGAATCCCAGGGATTCGGCCAGCCCCACTCCGGGTGACAGCGATTCAACCGATCCTGAAATTTCACATCCGGCTTGCCCCCGGAGAAATTCAGGTAGCCAAGAATGTCCTGAAACCCGCTGGCCAGCGCGGCGGTCGGGACATCCTTCGGGACGCTGGGTGTGGGAACGTCCGGCAAACTCTCCGGCTCAGGCGGAGTTGTCTCGGCAGAATCCTCAGTTGGCTGACTTCCCGACATAAACAATGCGATTCCGGACAGGCTCAGAAAAACTTTCGAGTGGCAGTTTCGCAACCGGCTGTAGGGTTGGGAAGTATCGACGGCACCTTTGGAGTCACACGAGGCCAGCGAACTTGAGCACGCCCATGACGCCCAGGAATGAGAAGTACACGCCACCGATCGCCATCAGCACGCGGATCGCCATGTGCGGGCGCAACTCGCGCGGCAACAGCGTGGTGTTGAGGACGATCGTGTGCCAACAACTGAAGGCGAACGCAAAGTTGTAACCAGTCGTCGCCAGCTTGAAGACTGTGCTCGGTTCGCTGCCGGCCAGCCAGATGATCGTCAGGCAACACGTCGCGTAGCCGATCAGCACGAAAAAATAGAGGTACTTGATGAACTTCGTGTCGAGTTCCCGCAAGCGCGGAACCGCAGTCCAGCAGACATCGACCCAGCGGCGCACGAAGCCGTCGATCGTCGAGATCATGCTGGTCATCAACACCAGGAAGCCACAGAACAGCGTCGCGATGCGGAGACTCTCAGCCCAACCCGATCCGGTCAGCCAGGAAAACGCGGGGAGCGCGGCCAGCGTGCCGGATGTCGGATTCATGACGGTCTTCGCGACTCCTTCGGAGGTCATCGAGGCCACCACCGCGCCCGGCACTTCGGTGCCTCGCGGCATGAACCCGACCGACAGAATGCTCGGCAGCGACACGCCGATCAGGCACGCCATCATCCAGACACAAATCTGATCGCGAGCCACATGCTTATACCACCGCTTCCATCGCGGCAATGTTTCTTCCGTGACCTGAAACACACAGCCGACATGCGACAACTCAATGCCGTGCCCGCCGACGATGCTGGGAATCGCTCCGACGTGATGCCCCATGCCCCAGCCTTGATCGCGCGTGAAGTTACTGATCGGAGTGTTGGTCAGCCCGCCGTTTCCGGCGATCGCCGCCAGCCCTGCGATGAACCCGATCAGCGACCAGTCCACCTTCGGCCAGCGGCCTTCGCTCAAGAACGACACAACGAAGTTGTCGATGTTCGCTCCATCTTGCTTGCCGTCGCCATCTTCGTCGACAAATGTGACCGGCTTGCCGATGCTGTTTTTGTCCCAAGCATCGGGCTTGCCATCCCCGTTCGTGTCCACGGTCTTCGGCAGTGATTTTTCGACAACATCCAGATGTCCGTCGCTATCGAAGTCCTCGCCGGGATCGAGCGTTCCATTTCCGTTGCGGTCCTCACCTTGGATGATTGGCACAGTCCCGACCTTGAACAGTCCGGACGCGATCTCGAACCAATGAGCCGGCCGCGCATACACCGCCGACACAAACAACAAAAAGCCGATCACGATCACCAGCTTCGCCGACATGATGACCTTCAGCGAGTTGAAGACCTTGCCTCCCACCAGCAGCGGCAGCACGCACAACACGAAGATGCCGGTTGAGACCAGCTTGTGGAGCCACCAATGCGTGGTCTCTGGATCAAACTCGCTGCCGATGAACATCTTTTCGAGAGTGACCGCCGCACCGACGACGAGATATGGGAAGATCGCACCCCAATCGAGCAGCAGATACAGCACCAACCAAAACATCGGATGCGGCGGGATGCGGAACTTGCCCGTGAAGATTGGCTCGCCGGTGTAGAGCGTGTAGCGGCTGATCTCGATGTTGTAGAGCACCTGCACCAGGATGCTGACCGTCGCCACCCACAGCAGTGCGGCTCCGTACTTCGCCGTCACGGCCGGCCCCGACAACCACTCGCCGCCGCCGATGGCCGAGGCTCCCATCACCAAGCCCGGCCCGATCATCGCCAGCAGGCTTTGCTTCGTGAACCTCGGAGCGTCAATCAATTCGCCCGTCGTCCAGCGTGGCATGTGTTTCGAACCGGGATGTGGAGCTTCAAATGAGGCGGACGAGCGAGATTGATCCGACATGAGCACTCCCTGTCAGGCGGTGAACCGAGTTTCCAAGTCCCGTGACGATAGCCCTGCTCTCGCGAGCTTGCCAGCGTCCCCGAACTGACCAAATCAGCGGCGGAACCCGCCGAAGAAAACTGACTTCCGAGCAAGCCGCGGTTTGAGTTCAACCGCGTGTGAATCTGCGCCGATGTTATGGGTCGTAGCGGTCACAGCGACGGCATCGTCGCCGCTTCGGCATTTGTTGCCGACCGCGACAAGGGGGGATCATGGCACAAGCGAGAACTGTCTCGTCGTCGGCGCACGACGACGTGACTTACGATTGCTGCGCGACTGTGTCTGAGCCGGTCGGTCTCCCACGAGTCAACACACTCGACGGAGCACCATGAGCCGCCGACGCAGAGCCGACACCGGCAAGATGTCGCTGTTTCCGTTTCTCGACGTGCTGGTCTGCACGATGGGGTCGCTGATTTTGTTGCTGTTGGTCGCCACCAGTCGCATCCGAGCCGCCGCCGTCGACAAGGCGAAACAAGCCGCAATCCAGCAACGGCTCAAATCCGAAGAACCTCCGGCTGCGGCACCCGCCCCAATCGTCGTCGCCACCGAACCGGAACCGGAAGTCGATCCAACCGCCGAATGGAAAACGCGCGTCGAGCAACTGACCGAGGAACGTGATGCTCTGCGAAGTCAGCTCTCGCAGTCGAAAAAGCAACTGGCGACCGCTCAGTCGACCGTGATGCGAACCAAGGTCAAGGCCGCCTCCACCGAGGATCGGCTCAAGGCCATCCGCACTCAGCAAGAGGAAATGGCCGACGAACGACAACGGTTGCAGGCCGATATTGATTCGCTGCAAAGCGACCTGACTGACGCCGAATCACGACTCACGAAAGCCGTGGACCGTCAGAAGACGGCGAAAAGCAAGTTCGCGTTCATGCCATTCGACGGCCGCACCGGCACCACCAAGCGGCCGATCCTCATCGAATGCACGCAAGACTGCATTCGCTTCTTGCCCGAAGATGTCCGACTGACTCCAGCCGAACTGAATGGCTTCACGACCGGCTTCAACCCGCTACTGATCGCGTCTCGCGAATTGATCCACTATTGGAAGGCCTACGAACGCGTTCATTCCGCAGACGCCGATCCGACCAAAAGCCAGGACTCGTTCGAGACCGACTTGGCCGCGCTCAACGACAAAGAGCGTGAGCCGTATGTCCTGTTGCTGGTCCGACCCAATGGAGCCACGGCATTCCACATCGCGAAGAGCTTGCTGGTGCAGCTCAAAGTGCCGCACGGCTACGAACTCATCACCGATGACATGGAGATTGATTCCTCCAATCCCGATCCCGAAGCCAAGCAAATCTGCCAAGCCGCGATCACGCAGGTTTTGGCCGAGCGCGACAAGATCCTGATAGCACTCGCCCGCAATCGAGACCAACAACGAGATCAGTTGCAACTCGATCCGAACTCGCGAAATTTCGTGCCGAAGGAAACCGACGATACCCCGACAGGATTCAACCGTCCAAAACCGAGCGGGGTGCCTCGATCATCGACATCTGCAAAAACGGGGTCCGATGGTTCCTCGATCAAAGATCCCGCGACCGGCGGATCGGCGGTCAACCGACCCGAGACCAGTGGTTCCGCAGTCGATGCCGCGGCAAACAACAGTTCCCTCGGCAACGCCGTCTCCGCCGAACGCACGACGACCAACGGTTCGGGATCATCGTCTCGTCCCAACGTGCCGAGCGGTTCATTTCGTTCATCGCAGACAACTCAGGCTGTGGATGGCAATGAGTCACCGAACACAGAATCGTCAAACGTCACGTCTCGCACCGGCGTGCCAACGTCGCGTGCTGGCGGACAGCAACTCGCGGAGATGGGTCGCCTCCAATCCGGCGACGAACCTCCCGAAGACTCGCTGCCGCGGCAGAATGGAAACCGCTACGAGAACGACGATTCGAAGCCGTTCCCGTTCAGTGGCCAGCGAACGAAACTCACCGCCCCCAAGAATGACGCTCCGGGAGCAACCTCTGGACAGTCGGGCGCACCGCGTCCCGGCTCGCGGCCGAACAACAATCCTCACGCCGCAAATGCCAATGGCCCAACGAATGGCTCGGCGAGCAAAAGCAACATCGCCCACATGAAGCGACGATACCAGATGCCGCGCTCTGGCATCGGACTCGAAAAGGCGATCCCCATTCGCGTCACGGCTCGCCGAGTCATCGTCGGCGGCCAATTTGAGATCCCCGTCGAAGCCGATCTGAAAACGCAAAGTCTGATCGACCGAGTGCTCATCGCGATGGACCGCGTGCAATCCGGCTGGCCGAAAGCTGCCGAAGGGTATCACTGGGTGCCGACGATCAAGTACGAAGTCGTCCACGGTGGCGAGCAGGTTCATCAGCGCTTGAATTCCGCGTTGTTCGATCTGGGACTCGTATCGAACGTTGAGTTTCTCGACTCGGATCCCGATGCAGCGAAGCCGTCGCGCGAGACTTCCCGCTCTCGCGCGACGACACCCGTGGGACAGGCTTCCAGCCTGTCAGGCCAGAAGCGGCAGGCTGGAAGCCTACCCCACGACGGCGGAGGTGCGCGATGAGCCGCCGCAAGCCGCGCGAAGAAATGGAATTTGGCTCCGACTCGTTTCTGGACGTCGTCGCCAATGTCGTCGGCATCCTGATCATCTTGATGGTCCTGGCCGGCATTCGAGCCAAGACTGCGCCCGTCAACCTTGCCGAAGAAGCACCGGCGACTGCCCCCATCGAATCGGCACCGCCGATCGTGATCGCGCCCAGCCCGGCGGATCTCGAAGCGAAGGCCAACCGCGAACGTGAACTCACCGAGTTGCAGTTGAAGTCAGACACCTTGCAGCAAGAACTTGATCGCCTGCGAAACGTCGCAGAAGGCGATGAGTCGAAACTGACCGAACTGCAATCGCAAGATGCCGTGCAACAAAATCGGATTGCCGCGCTGTCCTCAAACCTCGAAGGGGCCGTCGCCGAGTTGCGCGACCATCAACAGGAATCGGAGATTCTGGAGGCTGCGGTTCACGCCGTGCGTGTGCGGTTGAAGAAGCGTCAGGCCGAAGTCGCCGCCGCCGAGAAGCAGCCGAATCGAGTCGAACAATTGCAGCACCGCATCACTCCAGTCAGCCGAGTCATCAGCGAGAACGAAACCGAACTGCATTTTCGCTGCCAGGGTCGTGTCGTCGCGGTCGTGCCCATCGAAGAATTGGTCGAACGCATGAAGGGACAAATGGAACGGCAACGGGACGTCATCCTGCGACTGAAGAAATACTCCGGCTCAGTCGGGCCCGTTCGCGGCTGGAATCTCAACTACGTCATCGAGACGCAACAGCAACTCGGCATGATCCGAGCCAGCGTGTCGCAATTTGAACTGTTACCCGAGTCTGATCTGGCGGGAGAGCAGAGTGACGTCGCATTGCAGCCGAACTCCGCGTTTCGCAACGAACTTCGCAAAGCCGAGCCAGGCAGCACAATCACGTTTTGGGTCTATCCCGACAGCTTCGTCTTGTTCCGCAAACTTCAGGCCCTCGCACATCGCGAAGGCTTCACCGTGGCCGCTCGCCCGCTGCCCGAAGGGACGCCCATCATGGGTTCGCCCAACGGCAGCCGATCCGCAGCACAATGACCAAACAAAGTAGTTCGGACGCCTACGTCCGAACGCATCGACCGGACGTAGGCGTCCGGTCTACGCAAAGGACCATCTCATGCCGTCACAACCGCAAACAACTCGCCGTCAGGGGATGGGCTTCTCGTTTCTAATGGGAGTCGCCGCGACGGCCGGCTTTTACGCGCTCGTCTTCTTCACGCCACTGCGTGACACGATGCTGTATCGCTACACGACGGAACACGCCGTCGAGTACGTCATCGTCGCGCTCTTCTGCTGGGGCTTGATGGACGTGCTGATGAAAATCGTCGCGTTCCCGAAAGAGAGCCTCGCGCTGCGACACGAGTGGCTGCCTCAGCGAAACGGTCGCGAGTCGGCCGCGAACGCGCAGGTGTTGCTCGACCGAATCCGTTCGCAGCCGCAATGGCTGCAAGACTCGAAGATCGGCAAGCGTCTGACGGCGGCGCTCGGCTTCGTGACCGAGAAAGGAACCGCCGACGACTACCGCGAACACCTGCAATACCTCGCCGATCTTGACGACGAGAACTCGCACTCCAGCTACGGCTTGATTCGCTTCGTCAGTGGCGTGTCGCCAGTGCTAGGCTTCCTCGGGACCGTGATCCACTTCGGCACGGCCCTGAGTGGCATCTCGTTCGACGACTTGGTCGAACGTCTTCCCGGCGTCGTGAGCGAGATGGGTTCCGCGTTCAACACGACGACCTGCGCTCTCGCGGCGGCGATGACGATGATGTTCTCGCTGTTCGTGTGCGAGCGGATCGAACGGGGCATCGTCCACGCGATTGATCGGCTCATCGAGCGTGAACTGCTCAACCGCTTCGAGATCAAAGACCCCAGCATCCTGCCGTTTCTGTCGGTCGTGCAGTCCGCCAATCAAGAGGCGTTAGCCTCGATCGACGCGACGCTGAAAGGCCAAATCGAAATCTGGGGACGAACGCTCGAAGCTGTGTTTCAACGCTTCGATCAACGTCAGCAGCACGAACTGCAATCCTGGCAAGCCGCACTCGATGTCTTGCAGCAACGACATGAAACCTACGACACCAACCTCGCCGAGCGTCTGCACCAGTCGGTCGTCCTGGTCGACAACAAACAGGAGCAGCACTTGTCGATCATCCAGACCACCGTCGAGAAAGCAGTCGCCGTGCGAGACGACTTCGCGGGATTGGCCCAATCGCTGGAAACGATCGCTCGCGGCGAAGGCAAGCTGGCTGAGACACAAGCCGTCCTCTCCGACAACTTGCGAGTACTCCGCGAAACGCAGCAGATCGACGAAGCACTGCACGGCCTCACGGCAGCGATCCACCTGATGACTGCCCGCCAAAACCTGCCGGGCATTCGCGGAGCAGCCGCGGCCTGATTGCGCCTCGTAGACCGGACGCCTACGTCCGGTCAGCCGGCTGTTCGGACGTAGGCGTCCGAACTACGGTTGAGTCAACAGCTTCGTCGCCGCGTCTCTGATCGCCGGTCGATCGGCGGCATTCACTTCGCACAGCAACGGGATGATTGGCCCCATCTCAGCGATGCCGGCAAGACCCACCGCCGTGTGCAGCACGCGAATCGGATTGATTGCATTCCGCAGATCTTCGAGCGGACGAAAGATCGCCTGGATGCGTTCAGCGGTCGCGAAGTCGCCGGCCTTGATCGCTCGCAACATCTGCATCGACAACTGCGGAGCGACACAGACACAACCGGAAGTGTAGCCAGCCAACCCAAACTCGCGCAGATGCGGCAGCGCCGGCTGCTCACCGATGCCGCTGACGATCAGCGATGCTCCGACCGCATCAACCAACTGTCGCAGGTACGGGTCGTTGACCGGATTGTCTCGAACCGTCGCGTACTTGATCCACGACAGCAGCCCGTCTTTCGCGAGCCGCTGAACGGCGTCGATCTCGATGTAGCCGTCGTTCTTGATGTAGAGGACCGCCGGCCGCTGCATCACTTCGACGAACCGGCGCAGCGCCGACGCGACACCATCGGAGGTCACGACATCGCGGCTCGGCAGCATCATCGCCGTTGGGAATGCGAACTCCCGGAGGATCTTCGCCTGATCCATCATCATGCCGAAGCCGGGGCCGACGGACGGGATGACCAGCGTTTGCTCCGCCGCCAACTCCGACAGCAGCGTCAGCATCTCGGCGTATTCGCTGATCGAGACGTGAGCCAGAATTGCGTTGCCGCCGTACAGCAACGTCGTGACTCCGCCCCCTTCCAGATGCCGAATCAGCTTTCGGTTCTCCTCGCGATTGAACGAGCCATCGGCATTCCGCGCCAGCGGAGGCACCGAGATGACCGACGCAGCCAACGTGGCCGGAGTAATTGGTTTCGTGTTCATGGCGTTCCTTTTTCGTTCGAGGTGATTCGATCCCTTCTCCCTTTGGGAGAAGGTGGCCGAAGGCCGGATGAGGGATTCGGACTGTTGTTGACTCCCGGTCCGAATGAGATTTTCGATGGCGGCATGGAAGTCGAACTTCGCGTCGTCCCTCACCCTAACCCTCTCCCAGGAGGAGAGGGGACCGGTAGTGCCGGCGACTAGGCGTACTCCGGCAAGAACCGTTTCCAATTCTCGTAGATGATGTTGTGAATGATCTCGGCCGAGACCTTCGGAAAATTCGTTCCGGCGACGATGTCGTTGACTTTGTGTTGCCCGGCAATCACCTGAGCCGCCGTCGCCGACGGAAAGTCCGAACCAAAGATGAGCTTGTGCTCGACGCCGTATTCAATGGCGGTGATGAATGCCTGATAGTGCCGCCATGGGCGGTAATGCAGAGCCGAAATGTTCGCGAAAAGATTCGGATGCTTGCGAATAAGCACGATGCACTCGGTCTCCCACGGATGTCCCATGTGAGCGATCACGATACGGAGATTTGGGCAGGCGATCGCGATGTCTTCGAGCTGAATCGGATTCGCGTACTTCAACGGCCCCGGCCGGACAAACGACGTTCCCTGATGGATGTTGACCGGAATGCCGAGCGATTCCGCCTTCTTGAACAGCGGCAGATGCTTCGGGTCTTGCGGATCCCAGTTCTGGTAAATCGGCGAGCACTTCAGACCGCGCAGCCCCAAACCATTGATGTAGTATTCGAGTTGCTCGACGCAGTCTTTGTCATTGGGATCAACCGAGCACCAGCCGATGAACTTGTCGGAATGCTCTTTGACGAACTTGGCGATCAACTCCTGATCGGCGTTGATCCCGGTGAACGGAGCCTTGATGCCGAACACGATGACCTTGTCCGCGTCGGCCGTCGCCGCCAACAGTTGCTCCGGCCGAGAATCAAAGGCGTTCTGTTCCTGAACATCGCTGCCGGCAAAGTAGACGTCCTGCGACAACCTCATCTTGGCTCGCTTGGCCTCCCACGCGAATTGCACGAATTCGTCCGAAAAATGGTCGGGATACCACATCAGGTTGGTGTGCGTGTCAAACAGCATGGCTCGTTTCCTTGAGGCCGCATCAACGATCGCCAATCAGCTTATCGCCGTGACCAAAGGGATGGCAGCGATCTGGCTGTCGAACACCGCCTATCGACTGGCCGTGTCGCCTCGTTAGACTCGCCGCGAACTTCTGATACGTGTGACGTGAGTTCTCTTTCTCAGTCGAGCCACACGCGATGTTTGGACATCTCGTCCCCTGTTCGGGGGGCAAATCCATCGAACTGTCGCGGACCAGTCTTTATCTGGGCCGTCGTCCTGACGCGGATCGCGATGCGCCGCTCAACGCGCAGACCGCGATGTGCCGGCTGCGGTTCGTGGATCGCTGGTGGCACATCGATGACTTGTCGGCTCACGGCGAAGTCCGAATCAACCACGAACGCTGCCGCACATGTCGGCTGGCCCGGCTGGACGAACTGGCCATAGGCCGAGCACGCTTTCGCATCGACTACGTTCCGCCGGAGGACACTTCCGTTCTCAGCGAGCAACTGGAGGAGATTGCGGAGTCCGTGCTGTTCAGCCAAAGCAATCTGGGCCTCTTGCGAAACCCATCACCCGCGAGCGCGTCACCTCCAGCAACCGTCGATGCGGTGCCGACGAAGAGAACTCCCCCAATTGCACCGCCGCGCCCCGCAGTGCCGTCAACAACGGCCACGGCCACTGACGCCCGCTCACCGCCGAGTGAACTGTTGGGACGTTTGGTGCCACTTGGCGGAGGTCCAGACCATCCGCTGATGAAGCCGAAAGTCACGGTGGGCCGGCAACCCCCGTGTGACCTTGTGTTGCGTGTGGGGACGGTCTCGTCTCAGCATTGCACGCTGGAACTGACCGAGGGTTATTGGCAAGTGAAGGATCTCGGCAGCCGCAATGGAATCCGGCTCGACAGCGTGCGCTGCGATCAAGCGTGGGTGTTTCCCGAAAGCAGGCTGTCAATCGCCGACCAACGCTTTCGACTGGACTACACGCCGGACGGAGAACCGCCCGAACCGAATCCCGCGCAGCGACCGTCGCTGATGGCCCAAGCCGGACTCGTGGGAGAGAACCTCGAACGCTTGATGGCCAAGCAAACTCGGCCGGGAACGGATGCAAACTCGGAGCGGAAACGGTTTGAATTGTTGGAGGATGTTTGACGCGAGGATTCGCGACATCACCGTAGGTTGGGACTCCGTCCCGACCTGAATTGAGGAAAGTCGGGACAGAGTCCCAACCTACGCAACCGTGGAGATTCATCGTGGCCAACATTCTTGTCGTGGATGATTCCATGATCGACCGGACGCTCGCGGGGCGGCTGTTGCAGCAAGACCCGCGCTTCGCGGTCAGCTTCGCCGTGAACGGACGAGAAGCCTTGGAGGAAGTCCGTAGAAGCTCCCCCGATATCATCGTCTGCGACTTGCAGATGCCGGAGATGAACGGTCTCGAATTGGTCGCCGCCGTGCGTGACGAGTTCCCGTCGATCCCGGTCGTGCTGATGACGAACCGTGGCAGCGAAGAGATCGCCGCCGAAGCTCTGCGTCGCGGAGCCGCCAGCTACGTTCCCAAGGTGCGGCTGGCGGACCATCTCTGCGACACGGTTGGCCGGATCCTCAAGGCCGCCGCCGCCGATCGGATGCACTCGCGGTTGATGCACTCGCTGGAACAATGCGACTGCCGCTTCCGACTGCGGAACGACCCCGAATTGATCAGCCCGTTGGTCAGCCACATCCAGGAAATGTTGTGCTGCGTGCCGCTCGGCGACGAAGCAGAGCGCCTGCGCGTGGGAGTCGCCGTCAAACACGCGCTGTGGATCGCGCATCACCACGGCAACTTGGAAATTCCATTGAGCGGCGAACAATCCGATGACGACTTTCAAACGCTTGCCAACGAGCGCCGCAACCAAGCCTCGTACAACTCGCGTTGCCTGAGCGTGAGCATCCACATTTCAAACACCGAGACGATCTTTAAGATCAGCCACGACGGCCCCGGTATCAACGTCTCGCAATTGCCCCCGCAGCTAGAGACCGCCGCCGTGGATCGCTCCTGGCTGCGAGGCTTCGTGCTGATCCCCTCCGTGATGGACGACATCCGCTACGACGACCACGGCCGCACGCTCTGCCTGCTCCACAAAGCCGCCGCCAACGACGAGGCCGAGTTGGAATGGGAGTGAGCCAATCGTTCGACGGGGGTGGCCCTACGAACGTCCAAGCTAACCCGGCGGGACAAGCCCGGCGCGAGCAGCGTTGGCTAACACGAAAGACTTCAATCGCCGGGTTTGTCCGGCTCGGGTTGAGCGCGTTGTTCGGCTTAAATATCGTGGATGTCTGCGTTCTTTCTTCCGTGACTGCCACGGTTTCCATGTCATTGGTTATCGCGGAATGACTTCAGTCTGCATGTCGCAGGATCGTGCAATAACTCGATCTCCAACGCCTCAATTCGTCCGATCTCTTATTGCTTGGAGGCCGTCGATCTCTCGTTGCCATTTCCCGGCGAGTGTCCTCCCGTGGATAACAACGGCCAAGCACATGAATGCAAAAACGCCTACGAGCGCGATGGCACCTTCCCATGGCAACTGTCTGGGTCCAAGTGAACTTCCAATCGCGAAGAGCACGAATCCTGGCACCGCGAGACCGATTCCCAGAGGCAATGATATGGCGATATCCCGCTGACGCTCCAGTTGCCGGTGATGGTAGGCGGCACAGGTCTCGGTGCCCGCATCCACGGGGATAGACAGCGCAGAGCCGAATTTATGCAGACCATACATCCCGTTCAGTGCCCACATGAGCAGAAGCGCGCAGCCGAGACGGACCAACCCTCCGTCCAGAGCGATCACACCATACGCAAACGCGATTGCGACGATACCGAAGGAAACCTGGTCGCGCAAATACCGCCGTCGAGTCTGCCGCTCGAACTGTTCGGCCCTTTCGCGAAGCTGCTCAGGGCTCAGTCGAATTGTGGCTGTAGCCTGCTTTCGCCACAGAACACGAAGCTCTTCTTCATTATGTTTGGTCATGGTTGTCTCCAGATGAAAAGTAAAGTTGCAAGAGCTTCTTCGCGCGATGAACCTTCTGTGCGACATTGCTCCGTGAAATTCCAACAACCTCAGCGATTTCAGCGGCTTCCATTCCTTCGAGGTAAAGCAGCAGCACGTCACGGTCGATCGGCTTGAGCCGCTGAACAAGCGCATGCACCCTGGTGAGCATTTCTGATTCGTCCACACGGCGTTCGCCATCGAACTCGCGCGGCAGGTCGTCCAGTTCTTCCAGGCTCACCGATTGCGACAGTCGCACCCGCCGCTGTCTCCGGACGTGTGTAGCGGCGGTGTTGTGTGCAACACGATACACCCAGGTTCGCAACGAACATTGATTCGCAAATGTGGCGAAGCTACGCCACAGCGCCAACTGTATGTCTTGTAGCAAGTCTTCCTGGTGGGTGCGATCAGCCTCATAGGCCGCCGCCAGCCGTGCCATTGATGGCCCAAACTCTGTGGCGACTTTGCTGTAGATCTCGTCCTGCTTGCAAGCCACTTCTGCGACACTCCGTATGCTGACGTCGCCTTTTGATGCTGGCGGTGAAAGGCTCATGCAAAGGTAGTCGTCCAGTCTCAGGGCATATGACAGGATTTGACGATTTTTCGCAGATAATGCCGTGAATCGCTCTGGCCGACGCGAGTTTTCAGTCAGGCGGCCTTCTATGCGTGGGTCACGCTCGCCTTCTAGGTAACGTGCAAAGCCGAACAGTTAAGTGAGCCGCACACGGGACATCACCAATATCCCCGCTTGCAGCCTAACTCCGCAAAGTGAGGCTGAGTCGTCTGTCTCTAGGGATGAACTGATTGGTAGCCACGCTCGCCAGAGCGTGGGCCAGCTCACGAGACCAATCTCGAACCCACGGTCTGGCGACCGTGGCTACTTCGTCAGTTGCGCTCAATATGGACTACTTCGCCTCGATGGCTTTCGCGGGATCGAGGACGACATGCTTCACTCGTTGCCGTTTCCAGGTGTAGGTGATGTGGACGAGTCCGTCGGCGGTTTGAATGATCGCGGGGTAGCTGTATTCGCCGGGTTCGCTTTCGAGCACCAGCGCGGGTTGCCAGTCTTGGCCATCTCGCGAGACCGCGACGTTGAGCGGCGAGCGGCCCTTCGGCGTGTGGTTGTAGACGATCAAGTGCCTGCCATCTTTGAGAGTGACCGCATCCGTCCCGGCGTTGGGATTCGGCAGCGAGGTCACCGTGAGCGGTCCCCAGGTGCGGCCCAGGTCGTCAGAGGCGACTTGAAAGACCTTGCCTTGCTTCGTCCGTCCAACGGCCAGCAACTTTTCGCCGCCGAGAAACAAAATACTCGGCTGAATCGCGCCGAACTCTTGGCCGTCGTTGACCGGCCCCGTTCGCTGCCATGTTCGGCCGAGGTCGCTGGTCCGCTCGAAGTGAACTCGCCAGCCGTCGTGCTCGGTGCTTGAACCGCACAGCAAATCGTCGTTCGGAAGTTGCACCGGTTTGTTCTTCACGGGGCCGTCGATGTGTTCGGGCAGTCGGCATGGCGTTGACCACGTCGCTCCGTCATTGTCGCTGGTCATCAGCATCCCCCACCAAGTGCTGGGACTGGGGCCAACTTTGTAGAAAAGCATCAGCGGTCCGCTCTTCGGTTGGAACAGCACCGGATTCCAACAGGGATGCCGATGCACCGAACCGTCCGGCTTCTGGTACTGTACTCCGTTGGCGACCTCGACCGGTGCGTTCCAGCGACCCTCGATCTGCCGCGAGACCCACACGCCGACTTCGGGATGCTTTTCGTATTTCCCTCCGAACCACGCGGTGACGAGCGTCCCTTTGGTGGTCTCTGCGATGGTCGAAGCGTGACAGCTCGGAAACGGAGCGGTCTCGTAGATAAACTCAGACTTGAGCACGACCGGCGGCAACTTGTCTTGCGCGATTGCCGGCGAACCGGCCATCACAGCGACCATGAGCAATGCAACGACGAGGAATGATCTCATGCGGAAACTCCTGATGCAGACGTTTCTTTGGGCCGAATCAGCAACACGATCACAACCGACAACAGCGCGACACCAGCGAACACCCCGAAGATCACATTGAGCGGCACGTCGCGATCTCGCAAGGCTCCGAAGCCCCAGTCGGCGAAGCCTCCGCAACTGATGCTGACGAGATTCATGAATCCGTAGCCGGTCGCTCGCAGTTCCGGTCGCACGAGCTGGCAGAGGATCGGCATGTTGTTGCAGTCGAAAAATCCCCAGCCCAGCCCGAACAACAGCAGAAACCCAATCGCGACACTGAGCGTGCCAGCGTTGCCCACACCGAACAGCGCCGGCAGGAAGAACGACATCCCAATCGCGCTGACGAAGATGCGGCCGCGATTCGAGCGTCGCATCCAACCATCTGCCAGCCAACCGCCAATTCCGACGCCGATCAACGAAGCGACTTGTACATACAGAACAGCCGTCATCCCAGCCTTGCCCTGACCGAGACCGAACTGCTCTTTGAGGATGTCTGGCATCCAGTCCTTCACAACCCAGCCTGCCATCGCCGGCAGCGTGAAGTACAACACGAGCAGCACGAAGCCGATGTTGCCGAACAATTCGCGGATCGCCGGCCACGGTGCCGGTTGCGAACCGCTCTCGGCTGAACGCGGGGGATTGCTCAGCAGCACAAACAGCGGCAGTGCATAGATGACTCCGACAACGCCGCACGCACTGAACGCGAATCGCCAACCGAAGCTCGGACTGTCGGCGACGTACCCAGAGAAGCCACCAATGATCATGCCGGCATAAATTCCCATCTGATGGAACCCGACTGCGCGCGAGCGAGTCTCACCCAGATGAAAGTCGGTGATCAACGCCAGCGCGGCTGGGATGTAAAATGCTTCGCTGATTCCCATGACCGCGCGAGCGACGACCAGTTGCTGGAACGACTCGACGTGTCCGGTGGCCCAAGTCACGGCGGACCACACGAACAAGCTGGCCGCGATCACATGCCGCCGACTGACTCGATCCGCCAAATAACCACCCACGGGGCTGAGTGCCGCGTACACCCACTTGAACGAGCCCAGCACGAAGCCCCAATTCGCCTTCGTGGCGATGTCTGGGATGTCGTGCATCATTGACGACTTCATCGCCGCGAGCATTTGCCGGTCGAGATAATTCAGCAGCGCGACCGGGACGAGCAGCAGCACGACCAACCACGCCGTGCTGACCAGTGATTGGGAACTGTTGTCGGGCATGCGGCCTCAAACGTGGGGCAGGTTTTCAACCTGCCCGGCAATCTTGAAAAAACGGTTGGCTCTGATTTCAGTAGACAACTTGATGAGCAACCGGCCGGGCAGGTTAAAAACCTGCCCCACAAATCAGTACCACGCCGTTGCCAGTTTGCGGCGGTACTCGCCGGCAAGTTCCGAAGCCGGGCCGAGCAAGCCGAGGATTTTGACCATCGCCTCTTTGGCTTGCGGGCCGATTCCGGCTTTGTCGCGAGCAATCAGTGCCAAGCACAGTTCCAACGCCTCCGTGTGCTTGCCCGCGACGGCGAGCGCATCGGCGAGACCGATTTGCAGCGGCAAATCATTCGGGTTCGCTGCAGCCGCTCGACGAGCCTCTTCGACCCCGCCCGATTCCTCAGCCGAGGCGCGGACTTCGAGTTCGGCCTTGATCGCTTGAGCTTCAGGTTCCAAGAAGCCGCGTTCTTCGAGTTGCTCGATCAACCGCCGGGCCTCTTCATCGCGGTTCTGAGCCATGATGACTCGCGCGAGGGCGACCTTCAGCAAGTCCGCCTTCGGTTCGAGATTCAGAGCTTCGCGAAATTTCACCTCGGCTCCGGCCGGATCGGTTTCTTCGAGCTTCATGCCGGCCATCATCGCCATCTGCGCGGCCGACGGCAGGAAGGTCGCCAACCATTCCCGCAACTGCGGCTCCGGCAGCACGCCGGCGAATTCGTCGACCAGTTGCCCGTCGCGAAACGCCACGACCAGCGGGATCGACTGAATTTGAAATGCCTGAGCGATCTGCGGCTCGGCCTCGACGTTGACCTTCACCAGCAAGAATTTTCCGGCGTGCTCGTCCGCGAGCCTCTCCAGCACGGGAGCAAGCTGCTTGCACGGCTGGCACGACGGACCCCAGAAGTCGACGACGACCGGTATCTCGAACGATTTCTTGATGACGTCCGCTTCAAACGTGGCGGCCGTCGAGTCTTTGATCCAGGCGGAGGCGGGCATAGTGGCTTCGTCAAACGGTGAGAGGTTATTCGGGGTTATCAATGAGCTCTTGCAGCCGCGCGGCCAATTCCGGCGCAAAGCGAGCTGGCCAGGTGGCGTCGATCAAACCAATATCGAGCATGTCACGTAAATGTGTTCGATCCTTGTCACGAAACGACGTGAGTTTCATGCGGACCAAGGCATCCAGCGCAAGCACTTGAAAGTGCGTTCCCGGTCGCGATTCGGTGACGTCCGCTGTTGGCGCAGTGTATTCGGGACGCACTTTTTCACCCGCAAACAGGAGATGCACGCCATCTCGGAACTTGGCGTCGGGGCCATCGAGAAAGAAGTCGATCCCCGCCGCATGGCGGTGCTCGAAGCCCGCCGATTGCAAGGCCGCGATGACCGCGTCCAAGTCTTGCCGCCGGATCAAGATGTCCACGTCCGCAGTGTTTCGCACCGCAGCCTCATCGACTTCCGAGACCCACGCGGCGACGGCGTTGCCCCCAGCCACGGCATACGGAATTCCGGCAGCGGCCAATGCTCCGGCAACACGGCGAACTCGTTCACGCACTTTTTCCACGGCTCGCACCATTCGATCGAGGGTGTCGTCTCGCATCCGATAATCAGGCGAAGTCAACGCGACCATGAAACCAACCCACTGCTGCTCGAATCACTCGTGACCAGCTCACCGCTGGTTCGTCAGTTGGAACACTCTATCGTCCCGGCTCGATGGATCACAGACCCGATCCCGTCCAAGCGAACCACCGTGCGAACAGCCGCTTGACGAAAGGCGTCAAACGGCGGCGCTGTGACTGGTCGGCCAGCCGCTTGATGATTTCGCTTTGCGTCGGATAGGGATGAATCGTTTTCGCCAGCGAACTGAGGCCGAGCTTCGCCGTCATCGCCAACGTGATTTCGTTGAGCATGTCTCCGGCATTGGACGCGACAATCGTCGCGCCGACGATTTGATCGGTGCAACGATTGAGCAGCAGTTTCGCAAAGCCTACCGCTTCACCGTCGACGACCGCTCGGTCGTTGCGCGACAACTCTTCGACGAGCACATCGACTGCGACGCCTCGCTCACGAGCCTCGGCTTCCGTCAGTCCGACGGCGGCGACTTCAGGAGCCGTGTATGTGCAACGCGGGATCACCAGCGACGAGCCTTTGCCGCGTCCCGGAAACAGTGCGTTCTGCAACACGATGCGCGACATCGCGGCCGCTGCGTGCGTGAACTGAAACCGTGAGCAGACATCGCCCGCCGCGAAGACTCGCTGATTGGTCGTGCGGAAGTGATCGTCCACGCGAACTCCAGCTCGCGAGTCGAACTCCACACCCGCGACTTCCAGCCCCAGACTCGCGACATTCGGAGTCCGTCCCACGGCGACCAGCAACTCGTCCGTTGTCCGGTTGGTCGAACCGCGTCCCGCGCCACCGCATTCGATCGACATCTGCTTCTCGGACCCACTCTGCGTCACACCGACTGCGCGAGCGTTCGTCAGAATCTCCACGCCGTCGCGTCGCAATGACGCTTCGACGATTCTCGCCGCGTCGGCATCCTCTTTCGGCAAGACATTCTCTCGCGAAGCAATCAGCGTCACTTGCGAACCGAACCGCGCGAACGCCTGAGCCAGTTCACAACCGATGGGTCCAGCTCCGAGCACAACCAGCCGGCGCGGAAGTGTCGTGAGCGAGAACACAGTCTCGTTCGTGACAAAGCCCGCGTCGGACAATCCAGCGATTTCGGGAATTGCCGCACGTCCGCCGGTCGCAATCAATGCTCGGCGAAATCGCAGCGGCTGACCGCCAACGTCGATCGAATCCGGACTCGTGAAATGCCCGGCACCGAAGAAGACATCGACGCCGAGTTCTCGAAACCGCTCGGCCGAATCGTGCGGAGCCAGCGACGCGCGCAGGCGTCGCATGCGATCCATCACCTCGCCGAAATCGACGCGCACACCGGCCGGCACTTCGACACCGAACTCGGCAGCATCACGCACCGTCGCCGCCACGCGAGCCGACTTCAACAATGCCTTCGACGGCACACAGCCGTAATTCAGACAGTCTCCGCCGAGCCGATGCATCTCGATCAAGGCGACTTTCGCACCCAACCCCGCCGCTCCGGCCGCCGCCACCAATCCTGCCGGGCCGGCTCCAATCACGACCAAGTGATAACGGCTCGCGGGCGTCGGATTGATCCAGTCGGACGGTGCGACGTGTCGGTCGAGTTCAATGTCGAAGGACTCGCCGCTCATGGCAAATCCCTTTCGGCCTCAGCGGTCGCGTCCTTCAATGCTTTCCGTGCGATGCGGCTGATCACGATCGTCACGGCCAGCGTCGCAAGCAACCCGACCGCAAAAAATATCTTCTGAGCCGTTCCCCCATCCGAACGTCCCGCCGCGATGTCGCTGAGACTCTTCGCCGCCGAGCCGATCGCGACGTACAGGACGGTTCCCGGAAACATGCCGATCCATGATGCCAGGACGAAATCTCGCAGACGCACCTTCGTCAGGCCGAACGAATAATTCAGCAGACCGAACGGCAGTATCGGTGAGAACCGCGTCAGCATCACAATCTTGAAGCCTTGCTCGGCCACGGCCGCATCGAGTGCCCGAAACCGCACGTCACTCGCAACCTTGTGTTCGACGAACCGCCGCAGCAACGTGCGGCCAGCCAGAAACGCCGCCGTCGCTCCGACGGTGCTGCCCAGCGACACGGCCACAACCGTCTTGCCGATACCGAAGGCAAAACCTCCCGCTAATGTCAGCAGCGAGGCCGGAAAGAAGAACACACTCGCGGGAATGTACGCCAACGCCAGCCAGACCAATCCGAGTGAACCTTGCGATTGCAGCCACTCCACGAACCGCGAAGTCTGCTCGCGCACGCCGATCTCCGACCGCGCGACCAACACGGCGACGACGATCAGCAACATCAACACGATTCCGAAACGCCATTTCATCCGGTTTGCAGTCCAATCGAAAATTGAGATCACGGCTCTCAGCCGAGCGTCACAAGCCGTGCTCCCATAATTCGGGTGTCACACGGTATCCTGCACGCAGTCCGCACGCTTGTCCGTTCCAGGAGTTCGCAATGAGTATCTTGCAATCCAACGATTCCGCCAGCCGGAGAAGTTTTTTGAAAACACTCTGGTCGGCGGCCGCTGTCGGCTGCATTCCGGCAGTCAGCACCTCTCGTGCGGAGGAATTGCCACCGCGACTGCCGATCGGCTTTAGTCTGTACGGCATGAAGACTCTGCCGGTCGCAGAGGCTCTGAAAGCTTGCTCGGACATCGGCTACGAGTGCGTCGAATTGTCCGTGATGGCCGATTGGCCGTGTGCGCCGGAGAAGCTTTCGGCAGAGCAACGACGTGAACTCCGCCAGCAGTTGCAGGTTCGCCACCTCGAATTGGCCGCGTTGATGGAAAACTTGCCACTGGCCGTGGACGGCGAGAAGCATCGCAACAACCTCGACCGGTTCAAACGGGCGTTCGAGCTGTCGCGCGATCTCGCACCGAACCAAACGCCGCTGATCGAGACGATCCTCGGCGGCTCACCCGACAAGTGGTCGATGCTCAAAGAGACGTTCGTCGAACGGCTGCGCGACTGGGCAGCGGTTGCGGCCGAGCACAAAGCCATCATCACGATCAAGGCGCACGTCGCTGGTGCGTTGCATCTCCCGCAGGACGCGGCCGAACTCGTGCGCACGATCAACTCGCCGGCGCTGCAATTGGCGTTCGATCAGAGCCACTTTCAGCTCCGAGAAGTGCCTCTCGCCGACGCTTGGAAGACGATGTCCGAACGGACGCGATTCATCCACGTCAAAGATGGCCGAGGCAAACCGGGCGCGTTTCAGTTTTTGCTCCCCGGCGACGGCACGATCGACTACGTCGAACTTTTTCGTCTGTTGAAATCCAGCCGATACGCCGGCCCGGTGGTCGTTGAGGTCAGCGGTCAACTGAGTTCCAAGCCCGACTACGACCCGATCGCTGCCGCGAAGAAGTGCTGGCCGGTGCTTTGCGACGCGAGGAAGGCGGCATTGGAAAAGAGCGGCAGCAATGGAAAATGAGAAATGAGAAATGAGAAATGAAAAGTGCAAAATGAGGAACTGAGCGTCATTTTGCATTCTCCATTTCTCATTTTCCATTTCCGCCCTTTCCTTGCAGTCTACGCAGACGAGAATTCGCCGACGAAAGGATGAGTCGTGGATCATCGCGAACCGATTGAGTTGCCTGTCGAGCACATTTCGAATGCCCCGCCACCGGAGACCGCGCGGCCGTTTGTTTTCCAAGTGCAATTTGGAAACTGGGAGCAACCTCCGAACGAGCCGCCGCATCGCACGCGAGCCAGGCGTCCGCGGCGTGTGCTGCCGCTGCTGCTATTCGTCGCCACCTGCCTGAGCACGTTTTGGGCGGGCGGAGAGATGTTTGGCCTGGCACTTCTGCCGGGTAATCCGCCGCAAGTCGCAATCGACTTTCCCAAGTTTCTGACGGGCGGGCTGCAATATTCCGTCGCCTTGATGGCGATTCTGGTCGCTCATGAGATGGGGCACTTCCTGCAAGCTCGGCGTTACGGCGTTCCCGCAAGCTGGCCGTGGTTCATCCCAATGCCGATTTCACCGCTGGGGACAATGGGGGCCGTCATCGTCCAAGCCTCAGGACACGCCGACCGCAAGCAGATGTTCGACATCGGCATCACCGGCCCGCTGGCCGGTCTGGTCATCGCGATCCCCGTCACGATCTGGGGATTGCAGAGCAGCCGCATCGAAAACATCGAAGCCTTCGGCGGAGGCCTGACGTTCGGCAACCCACTGCTCTTGCGGTGGCTCGCGGAGTGGCATTTCGGAACTCCGCTGCTGCCCAACCAGGACATCGTGCTGACTCCGCTGCTGCACGCGGGATGGGTCGGCATTTTGATCACGGCGTTGAATCTAATCCCGATCGGACAGCTCGACGGCGGGCACATCTTGTACGGCTTGATCGGCCGCCGAGCACATCGGGTCGCGTTCGTGTTGCTGTGGTCCGCCGTGATTTGGACGTTGACGACCGGGAACTGGTCCTATTCGGTCATGATCTTTTTGCTGCTGACGATGGGAGCACGTCATCCGCCGACACGAGACGACTCCGTTCCGCTGGGCGGCTTTCGCATCGTGCTCGGCTGGCTGACGCTGGCGTTCATGCTGATCGGCTTCACTCCGAATCCCATCAGCATTCAGGACCGCCCACCACCCGGCGAGCGGGGAACGTCAGTCCCCCGAGGCTCCTCGTCATCGAGCAGCCATGGTCAGCGCGATGTTCCACAGATTGAAGAAGGCATGCGCGACGACCACCGACAGAAATCTCTGCTGGCGGTCGTACAGGCTTCCGAGTAGCAGCGCCAGCGGCAGTAACGCGGCACCATCCAGCGGCCCGTGAATGAACGCGAAGGCCAGCGACGAAATCCCGATCGCGTGTGTCGCTGACGTTTTCGTCTTGAGCCATCCCAGCAAGATGACTCGGAACAGCAACTCCTCCACAACCGGCGCGAGCACCACTGCCGCGAACACCACCCAAGCCAGCGTTGCGAAACTGCGATCCTGATCCAACAGAACCAACAGCCCGTTTTTCTCTCCGGGCTGACGGAGCGGCGAAGTGGCGAACAAAACATACAACGCCGGCAGGAAGCTGGCGTGCGCCGTCTCCAAGCCGACCGACACTTGTTGCCGCCAGTTCGCCCAGGTGATTCCAAACTCACGGGCGGAGCGTGCTCCAAAGCCCGTCAGCAGGCTCAACAGCATCGCCACCAGAATCGCTCGCTCAAGACAGCCGCCTCGAACATGCTCCACCGTCATCGGCTTGGTCTCGCCGGACTGCGGTAACAACCCGAACAGCAAAAACATCGCGATGATCGCCAGAGCCAAGAACACCACGCCCGGATTCCAGTTCGGAGTGGCCGTCGGCTCGTGGTGCCAGATTTCGCCGAAGCGTCTCCAGCGCCGCCACCACATCCACCACACCGTCGAGCTGATCGCGATCATCAGGACGACAATCGAAACTTGAGCGTGCTCAGCACTGGACATGAAAAACTCCGGCGGCGACCGCGTGCTGTGAGTGTGGGATAGGCTTCCAGCCTGTCATAGCTCGGGGAAGCTGACAGGCTGGAAGCCTATCCCACAATGCGGGGCCATTCAGCGGCGATACGCCGGGAACTCGACGAAGACTTTGATCGCGCCGTCGCGACGATCTCGGAACGTCTCGAACGCGGTTTGAATCTCGGCCAGCTTGAACGTGTGAGTCACCAGCGGATTCACATCGACCCGTTTCTCGGCGATCCACTGCATCGCCAGCGGAAAATCACGGCGGAAGTCCGGATTGATGCTGGTGTGGACCGTGCCGTTCTTGAAGATCAAGTCGCGCCAGCGCAGCCCGTTGATGATCTCCGGAGCGACTCCGAAATACAGAATGCGTCCGCCGTAGCCGAGCAGGTCGATGCACAGATTGAATTGCTGCTCGGCGTGCCCGACGGCCTCGATGACGATGTCCGCTCCCTTGCCGCCGGTCAGCTCTTTGAGCTTCGCGGCCGGGTCATCGACCGCGTTGCAGATCGTCGAAGTCACACCGCATTTCAAGCTGGTCTTCAGCCGCGACTCCAGCTTGTCGATACCGATGACTTGCCGAGCACCCAGCGCCTTCACGCTCATGTTGAAGAGCTGTCCCATCGGGCCTTGGCCGACGACCGCTACGTCGAGATCGACGAGCGTCGGCAGTTTTTTCAGGGCGAAGAGAGCTGTTCCCAACGGCTGAGCCAGCACGGCCTCGGCGTCCGAGCAGCGCGGGTCAATCGCCACGCAGCGGTCTTCGGAGACCGTGTATCGCTCCCACAATCCGTTTTGTTCGGGCGGAACGCAGAGCACTCGATCGCCGACCTTCCAGCGTTGACCGTTCGTCGCGACGACCCGACCAATCATCTCGTGCAGCGAATGCCCCAGACGGATCGGCCATTCGCCGCTCCATGTGAAATACGGCGTGTCCGAACCGCACAGGCAAGTCAGTTCCGGTTCAAAAATGATCTCGCCGCTGCCGCCCGGCGTGAGCCGCGGCTCCGGAGCTTCCACGAGGTCGATGCGGTGCGGTGCGGTGAATTGTCCAGCAAGCATGTGGTTCCTTTGGAGTGCGGCGTGTCAGCACCGCTTTCGAGCGAGAGACCAACGAATCCAAAGCGGTGCTGACACACCGCACTCCAAAATTACTTGCCCAAGCAATACAGCGTCTTGTCCGACCTCGAAAACATCTGGCCGCGCGACGGCGTCAATGACGCCCGGAAGATTTCACTTCCCGCAGCCGGCAGCGTGTTCTCTGCGACGACCTCGAGCTTTGGACCGGGCTTGATGACGGTTGTCTTGCCGGCATCGTCCTGCAAATACGCCAGACCATTCGCGGCAATCGGCGAGGAAGTAAAACTGCCACCCAGCCGTTCCTTCCAGAGTTCTTTGCCGGTCGTCGCGTCGTAGCAGAAGCCCAACCCGTCCATGCTGACCACGATCACAAACTCGCCGACCACGATCGGTGATGGCTGATCGCGGCCGCTCTTGCGAGGTGTGTGCCACGCCATGTGCGACTTCGTGATGTCTCCCTCGCCACCGGGTCGAAGCGCGTAGAAATCGCCCGGCTTGCCGTTGACGACGTAGATCAATCCGTGTCCCGGAGTCACGGTCGGTTCGCCGCGGCCGTTGAAGGCCTTGCACGTCCACAACTTCTTGCCGGAATTGGGATCGTAGCCCGTCACAACTTCCTCACCGTTCAGCACCAGTTCACGGTGCGTTCCCGCGTTGACCAGCACCGGGGAACTCCAACCTCCACGCGGCGGAACATCTCGCGGCGTCTGCCACACCACGTTGCCCGTCTTCAAGTGCAGCGCCAGGAGCGAGGCTTCGCCCTGAGCGTCACAATTCTGAATCACAAGTCCATCCACGATCACCGGCGAGGCACCCGCGCCCCAGGGGCCGTCGAATTTGCCGAGGTCTTTCGACCAGAGCCTTTTCCCGGCAACATCGAAACAGTGAATGCCTCCCTTGCCGAAAAACGCGACGACGTGTTGACCGTCGGTCGCACATGTCGCCGACGCCCAGCCGTTCATCTTGTGCGTCGCTTCGGGAGTCCCCGTCCAAACCGTTTCTTGCCAGACGATCTTTCCAGTCTTGCGATCGACACAAAACACGACGCGCTGCCGCCCCGACTCCAAAGCCGTCGTCAGAAAAATGCGATCGCCCGCGATCACCGGCGACGACTGACCGCTGCCCGGCAGTTCTGTTTTCCAAACAACAGACTTTTCGTCCCATTTCACAGGCACGTTCGTTTCTTGAGTGTGTCCGTCACTCGCGGGACCGCGCCACTGTGGCCAGTCGCCTTCCGCTCCGACGGCGGCCTGACAAAACAACGCACTCATCAAGCCCGCCGACAACCAACGTCGAATCGCATTCATGGAAATCTCCGTGTCGTAGGTCAGGCTTCCCAGCCTGACCCGAATGTTCAAAACAGCGTCGTTTGTAAATCGGGTCAGCCTGGAAAGGCTGACCTACATCTTGCCTGTTTCTACGCCTTGATTTCAAAAATCGCCTCGACCTCAGCCGCCGGCCCCGTCGGGAGTGACGCGAAGCCGAGCGCGCTGCGAGCGTGCCAACCGTCTCCTTCTTTCCCGAAGAGTTGATGCACGAGATCAGACGCTCCGTTGATGACCAAGTGCTGGTCGGTGAAGTCCTGCGTCGAGTTCACGCAGCCGAGCAGCTTCACGCACCGCAGCCCGTCGAGCGTTCCGTGCGTGTGATGCACCGAGTTCAGAATCTTGACCATGCACTCGCGAGCCGCCGCGTAGCCTTGCTCGACGGTCAGGTCGCGACCGAGCTTCCCTTTCATGTCGCTGGTATGCCCCGACGAGAACAGCAGGTTCCCCGTCTTCGCACACAAATTGAGATAACCGGGCTTCACTTCGGTGAACGTGAGTCCGAGTTCTTTGGCTTTCGCTTCCGGGCTGCTCATGGTCGGCACCTTGTCGTTGGACGTTGCGTTGTGTCTGATTCCCGCCGCACCCGCCGCCGACGGTCGGCGACAGGGGACGCAGAATACTGTCCCGCTCGCGAGTTCGGAAATGAACGACCGAAGTTCGTTACTTGTTGCCCGGCCGAAAGCCGAAAGCCGATGGCCGACCGCCGTGGTACCGTTTTTATTGAGTCTGTGTCTGCCGTCGCTGACACCAGCCGCCGACGAGCAACTCGTTAAGGCATTGCGAACGCTCGACGCGAACGTCGTCCCCGCCGCCGAACGCGAGTCGATGGCCAATCAAGTCCGCGATCAACAGCGGCAACTCCTCCGAGACGCCAACGAGCGCAGCACCGTCGAATGGCGGCAGATCAAGAGTCGCAACGACTGGGAGCGGTTCCGAAAACAGAAGCTCGACGAGTTGAAGAAGTCGCTCGGCACATGGCCGGACCCGCCGCAGTCCGTCCCCGTGCGAGTCGCTTCCTCTTTCGACGGCGACGGCTTCGTCATCGAGAACATCCTGTTCGAGAGCCGCCCCGGATGGTGGGTGACGGCAAATCTGTACCGCCCCACAAAGCCACGCGAGTCGATGCCCGGCATCCTGATCTGTCACGCGCATCACACACCGAAGGAACACGGCGAACTGCAAGACATGGGGATGACCTGGGCACGCGCCGGCTGCGTCGTGCTGGTCATGGATCAACTCGGCCACGGCGAGCGGCGGCAGCATCCGTTCGCAACCGCCGCCGATTTCGACAAACCGTTCCGAGTCGGCCACGCCGACTACGCGTTCCGTTTCGACAGCGCGATCCAACTGCAACTTGTCGGCGAGAGCCTCGTCGGTTGGATGGCCTGGGACATGATGCGCGGAGTTGATGTGCTGCTGGCTCGGCCCGGAGTTGATCCGAAGAAACTGATCCTGCTCGGAGCCGTCGCGGGCGGAGGTGATCCCGTCGCCGTGACCGGTGCGTTGGACGAACGATTTGCAGCGGTCGTGCCGTTCAACTTCGGCGGCCCGCAACCGGAGACTCGTCATCCGCTCCCCGACGATGCCGAGGCTTCATTCAATTACGCCGGGGGCGGCAGTTGGGAATCGACTCGCAACCTTCGCGACTCGGCGGCTCATGGCTTTCTGCCGTGGGTGATCGTCGGCGGCATCTCGCCACGGCGGTTGGTCTACGCTCACGAGTTCAAGTGGGATCAAGACCGCGATCCCGTTTGGAAACGACTGCAAACGATCTTCGGCTTTTACGGCCACGCCGACTTCCTCACCTTCACCCACGGCCAAGGAGCCGTCACCGGCTCGTCGCCGCAGGACTCGCATTGCACGCACATCGGTAAGACACATCGCGTGCGGATTCACGAATCCTTCCGTTCGTGGTTCGGCATCGAGGTGTCTCCGGAAACAGAGTTCAGTGCGCGTCTGCCGGCCGACCGCTTGCGGTGCTGGACGCCGGAGCTGAAACAAGAACTGCAACCCAAATCACTCGCCGCGATGACGACCTTCCTGGCGGATCAATTCGCCGCTCGAAACCGACGAGCCCAATCCAATCCGGTCTTCTTCGAAGAGTTTCACAAAATGCTGCGACATCGCTGGGCAGTTTTGCTGGGGACCGCTTCCCAAAATCCGCTGGTGGCGGAGCAACGTGTCCGACAAGAAACGATCGGAGAGACCCGCACCGATGCCGTCGTGCTCATTAGCTCGTCCGGCAATCGCATCCCGATTTTGTTACTCAAGCCCCAAAAATTGCGGGACCGGCAACCCATCGTCGTCGCGATCTGCTCGCAAGGCAAAGAGCGACTGCTGAAAGGACGATCGCAGGAGATCGCCGAATTGCTCGAACAGGGAGCGCCCGTTTGCCTCGTCGATCCGCGCGGGATCGGCGAATCGAAGCTCGGCGACAGTCATGGCCGCCGCAGTTCGGCGACGTCGATGTCGTCCACGGCCTTGATGCTCGGCACACCGCTGCTCGGCCAGCAACTGCGCGACGTGCGCCTGGTGCTGTCGTGGCTGCGTGAGCAACCCGATCTGAAAAACCGCCGCTTCGCGCTGTGGGGCGAATCGCTCACGCCGCCGAATCCCGACACCGCCCTGTTTCGTCAACCGCGTGACGACGACGGAGCATTGCCAGCGCCGTCCGAACCACAAGCTCCACTACTCGCGCTGCTGACTGGCCTGTTTGAGGATGACCTCTCCGCAATCTACACCGCTGGCGGCCTGACGAGTTGGCGTTCGCTGTTGTCCGACTACCTGGTCCTGACCGCTCACGATAGTCTCGTCCCCGGAGCACTGACCGCCAGCGACATCGTCGATCTGATCGAACCGTTTCGTTCTGATCGGCGCGTCCGCATCGAAGCCGCTGTCGATGGCTGGAATCGTTTGGCTCCCAACACTCCGAAACGCGATGGCCCGGCGAAGTGGCTGACCAACTGACCCGGAGGATGGGCACTCTTGCCCGTCCGGAATCGAAAATCGGGACGGGCAAGAGTGCCCATCCTCCGACCAATGGAAACCCCATGATTCGCAACGCTGTCAAACACAAACTCCGCGAGGGCGGGGTCTCGATCGGCACGATGCTGTTCGAGTTCAACACGACCGGCATCGCTCGCATCGCTGCCAACGCCGGGGCCGAGTTTGCTCTCTTCGACATGGAGCACTCCGGCTGGAGCATCGAAACGATCCGCATGTTGATCGCCACGACGCCGAAGGCTGAGTTGGTCCCGATCGTCCGCATCCCCGCGACCGAATACCACTTCGTGGCCAACGTGCTCGACATGGGCGCGATGGGAGTCATGGTCCCGATGTGCGAGAGCGCTGACCAAGCTCGACTGCTGGTCAGCTCGGCCAAGTATCCGCCGGACGGTCGCCGAGGTGCCGCCTTCGCCATCGCTCACGACGACTACCGCGGCAGTTCAATCCCGGAGACTGTCCAATCCGCGAACGATGAAACGCTTTTGATTGCCCAGATCGAAACCGCTCGCGGCCTGGAGAACGTCGAAGAGATCGCCGCCGTCCCCGGCATCGACGCATTGTGGATCGGCCTCTACGACCTGACGTTGTCGCTCGGCGTCGCAGGTCAAATGAATCACCCCGATGTCCTCGCGGCGACCGATCGCGTTTTCGCCGCGTGCCACGCTCACAACAAGTCACCGGCGGTGCTCGTGACCAGCATCGCGGAAGGGGAAGCCCAACTCGCACGCGGCTTCAAACTCATCGCCTACGGCGGCGACCTGTGGCTGTATCAGGCCGCACTCCGCGCCGGGATCAAGAGGCTGCGCGAGTCGCCATCCTCGTAGTCCGGACGCCCACGTCCGGACAATTCGATTGTTTTTGAACCGCTGAATCGACCGGACGTGGGCGTCCGGTCGACTTTCATTCTTTCCCATCGTGCGGCCGACCGATTACTGTGATGTGGCCTTGAACGCCCGCCACGGAGTTCCGTCATGCGTGACACGCCCAACACGAAGCCGATCTGCCGAGGCCCGGCCACTCGCCGCGAGTTCCTGCGCGTCGGAGTGTCGGCCTTGGGCGGCATGAGCTTGGCGGATCTCTTGGCCGCTCGCGCCGCGGCGGGAACAAACACAACCGGCGAACTGCCAACCTCCGTCATCCTGTTCTGGATGTGGGGTGGGCCGAGCCAGATTGAGACGTTCGATCCGAAGCCAAATGCTCCGTCGGAATATCGCGGGCCGTTTCGACCGATACCGACCTCGGTGCCGGGGATCGAGATTTGCGAGTTGTTCCCGCAGCTTGCAAAGATGGCCGACAAGTACTCGCTGATCCGTTCGCTGCATCACGAGATGGCGTCGCACAACGACGGCTCGATTGAATTGCTCACCGGCAAGACACCCAGCATCGCCGATGCGACTTCGACGGCGAAGTCGGAACATCCCGATCTCGGCATGATCGCCAGTCGCCTGCGAGGCTCGCACGCCAACGGCCTGCCGCAGTACATCGGCATTCCGACGCAGCCGTTCATGACTCGGCCGCAGTACCTGGGAGTCAGTCACTCCGCATTCGTCACCGGCGATCCGTCGGCAGAAAACTTTAAGCCGGCCAACTTGTCGATTCACGGCGGACTCAACGCTCGCCGGCTAGACGATCGCATCGGGCTTGCGAAGCAATTCGACCAACACCGTAGGCGAGTCGCTCCCGCGACTCGCATTCCCTCAATTGACGTCGATACCACCGAGGGCCTCGAAGCCTTCCATCAACAAGCCTTCCAACTCCTCACGAGCACGTCCGTCGCGAATGCTTTCGATCTCACTCGCGAAGACCCGAAGCTCCGCGACCGCTACGGCCGACATCTGTGGGGCCAAAGCTGTCTGCTCGCGCGACGTTTGGCCGAGGCGGGTGCGGGAGTCGTCACCATCGACGCGCTGGCTCCGAAGCTCGGTATGCCGCTCTACTTCAGTTGGGACGACCACGCGAATGCGCAACCCGGTTGGGACATGGCCAAAGGGATGACCTTGCGAGCCGAATACATGGACCCGGCCCTCTCCGCTCTGATCGAAGACATCCACCAGCGTGGCCTCGACGAAAAAATCCTCGTCGTCGCCGTCGGCGAGTTCGGCCGCACTCCGCGCGTCTCGATGAACAGCGGCAACCTTGGCCGAGACCACTGGCCGCAAGCCCAATCCGCGCTGATCGCCGGCGGAGGACTCCGCATGGGCCAAGTCGTCGGAGCCACCAACTCGAAAGCCGAATACCCCGCCGAGCGCCCGCTCCACCCGCAAGACTTGCTCGCCACGATCTACCACCACCTCGGCATCAACCACCGCCACGAGTTCCCCGACTTCTCCGGACGCCCGATCCCGGTCCTCTCCCACGGCGAACCGATTCGCGAACTCGTGTGATGACGTGGTTACGTTGACGGTTGGAGCAGACGTACGCGTTCGCGAATCATTGACGCGATCTCGATTTCCGAATGCTTGTTTGCGTCAACATACCCGTCATGATCGAACACGCCTTCGACCTCCGCATTATCAAAGCGAACAAACATCACTCGTTCGTCTTGTTTTGAATTGATGATCTTTCGAATTGACCGAAATTCAATACCGCACCATTTCTTATTGGCGTAGTCCTCTGACAGAAACACGACGATCAGCTTTGACCGATTACCGTACAAATCCTGGAGTGCGGTATCGAGGTTTGGTGCGGCCAGTTGGGACTTGTAAAAGTTGTCGTAGAAGACGGTGTTTTTCCCAAGAACACGCACTAACTGCTTCGCGACCGCTTCGATGTATGGGCGAGCTTCCCCTGGAAATGAGAGAGCCACATTGAAGTCGTGATTGCGGATGTTGACAAGCGGCTGATCGGTGAAAGGAATCTCTGGATATCCAACTTGGGTGAGGGCGAGACTCAAGTCCTCGTCCTTGAGTGACCAGTGACCGCGATAAAACTCCGAGTCGTCGATATCCAATTGATGTCGTAGTTGATGAAGCACATCATTCGGTATTGGCGGGTATGAGTCGAGAAATTGAAAGTCAATTTCGACGTGCTGACCGCTTGTGTTGATGCCAAGTATCTGTCCAAGCCGTGCATCCTGTTTGAGGTCAGATTCAAACCCGAATATTGCAGGGAGCTGGTTCAGTAGCCTGTTCTGTTCCGCGGTGAATTGGCAGTATTGATTGATTAGGCGGGTCGGCGTGCATTCGTTGGACTTCAAGCACCTTTCAAGCAGCATAGCCTCAGCGTTCCCGTTCCATGAATCGCCATAACTGCTGATCAATAGATGAAACATTGTCGGTATTTCCGCTATTGGCTCGAACGCGAACAAACACGACGTTGTCTCACCGATTCGGCCGGTACATGTGCGTGGCTTGGCCGATGAAGGCTTCGGCGGCTTCCATGAGGGTTTCGCTGAGCGTCGGGTGCGGGTGGATGCTGTCGGCGAGGTCGCGGGCGACGGCGGCGGTTTCGACGGCGAGCACGCCTTCGGAGATCAACTCACCCGCGCCGGCTCCGACGATGCCGACGCCGAGGATGCGTTCGGTTTTGTTTTCGACGATCAGTTTCGTCAGGCCCTCGGTGCGAGCCAGCGATTGGGCGCGGCCGCTGGCGGCCCAGGCGAAGCGGATGACTTTCACGTCGCGTTCTTGAGCCTTCGCTTCGGTTTCGGTGAGGCCGCACCAGGCGAGTTCCGGGTCGGTGAAGACGACGGCGGGGATCGCGATGTTGTCGAACTCGGCCGGTTCGCCGACGAGCGCTTCGATGGCGACCTTCGCCTCGCGCGTGGCTTTATGAGCCAGCATCGGTTCGCCCGCGACGTCACCGATGGCGAGGATGTTCGGATCGGCGGTACGGCAGCAGCGGTCGATCTTGATGAAACCCTTCTCGTCGATTTGGACCTTCGTGTTTTCGAGACCCAGGTTCTTGCTGTTCGGCTTGCGGCCGACAGAGACGAGGACTCGGTCGAAGGTCTGCTTCGTAGGTTGGGACTCCGTCCCGACCCCCTCCCCCTGCAACTCCGCAACGATGCCAGCTTTGCTCGCAGCCAAACTGAGCACCTTCGTATTGACGTGAATTGCCTTGAACTGACCTTCGAGCCGCTTCTGCAACGGCCGCACGAGGTCTCGGTCGGCGGCGGCGAGGATCACCGGCAATGCTTCGACGACCGTGACTTCGCTGCCGAGCGCGGCGTAAACGCAGCCCATCTCCAGCCCGATGTAGCCGCCGCCGATGACCAGCAGCTTCTTCGGGATGTCTTCCAGCGCGAGTGCTCCAGTCGAGTCCATCACGCGCGGGTCGCCAATCGCAAACATCGGCGGCATCGCCGGCTGTGAGCCGGTCGCGATCACCGCTTTATCGAACGTCAGTTGCTCGGTCGAACCATCCGGCTTGGCGAGGTTCAGCGTGTTCGAGTTCGCGAACGTCGCGCGCGCCTGCACCAGCGTCACTCCGCGAGCCTTGCACAAACTCTGAATGCCGCCAGTCAGTTGTCCGATGACACCGTTCTTGAACGCTCGCAACTTGTCGAGGTCGATCTTCGGCTTGCCAAACGTCAGCCCATGCTCGGCCGCGTCGGCCGCCTCGTGAATCAACTTGGCGACGTGCAACAACGCCTTCGACGGAATGCACCCACGCTGCAAACAGACACCGCCGGGATTGGTCTCCTCATTCACGAGGATCACTTTCTTCCCATGATCCGCCGCCGCAAACGCCGCCGGATACCCGCCTGGGCCGGCTCCGATCACCACAATTTCCGCATGTTGGGACATGACACACCTTCATAACTTTGTGCCTTTGTGCCTTTGTGCCTTTGTGGTTCAACCATTTTTCACCACAAAGGCACGAAGGCACAAAGGAAAACAATTCAGACTAGGTCTCGGCCAGCAAAGCGAAGAAATCACTCAACAGTTGTCCGAGCTTGACCACGAAGCGTGCTCCGTCGGCTCCGTTGATGACTCGGTGGTCGTAGCTGAGGGAGAGCGGGAGCATCAAGCGTTCGACGACCGCTCCGCCGTGGAGTTTCAGTTCGGTGCGGCTGCGGCTGAGGCCGAGGATCGCGACTTCGGGCCAGTTGACGATTGGCGTGAAGGCTGTGCCGCCGATGCTGCCGAGGTTCGTGATCGTGAACGTCGCGCCGCTCATCTCATCGGGCTTGAGCTTCTTCTCGCGAGCACGAGCGGCAAGGTCGGCCAGGTCGGCAGCGATTTGGACGATGCTCTTTTGGTCGACGTTCTTCACGACCGGAACGAGCAAGCCGTTGGGCGTGTCGACCGCACAGCCGATATGGTAGTAGCGTTTCAGGACCAACTCGCCCTTGGCCGAATCGAGGCTGGCGTTGACGTGCGGAAACGCCTTGAGCGCGGGAACCAGCGCCTTCATCACGATGGCGGTCATCGTCACCTTTGGGCCATTCTTGCCGAGCGTCTCTCCGAAGTGTTTGCGAGCCTCTTCAAGATCGGTGATGTCGATCAGATCATGCTGAGTGACGTGCGGGATCGTCTGCCACGCCATGCTCAGGTTTGTGGCCGACACCTTCGCAATCTTGTTCTGAGCTTGCCGCTCGACCGGTCCGAACTGACTGAAGTCGGGCAGCGGCGGAGTTGCGATCAGGCCGCCACCAAACGGCGCGGAGGCTCGACCTTCGAGGATGTTCTTGACGTAGTTCTGCACGTCCTCTTGCGTGATCCGTCCGCCAGGACCGGTGCCAGTGACTTGATGCAGATCGACGCCGAGATCGCGTGCCAGTCGCCGAGTGGCGGGGCCAGCGGGCGCGGGCGGGCGGGTATCGTTCGTAGTCCCGCCTTTAGGCGGAATGTCTGATTTCGGAGTTGGGACAGCAACGGATTGCAAGACCGGAATCGGTGTCATTGCCTTCGCGGGAGTTGGTGCAGTTACGGGCGCAGCGGTTCCGCCTGAACGCGGTACTACGGAACTGCTGGCTTCGATGCTCAGCAGCGGCGCGCCGATCGGGACCGACTGGCCGGCGGAGACGAGCACCTTCGCAACGGTGCCGGCGTGCGGGCATTCGAGTTCGACGACCGCCTTCTCGGTTTCGAGATCCATGACCACCTGGCCAGCGGTCAGCACGTCTCCGGCTTTGACTTTGATCTCGGCGATGTCGACGGTTTTCACGCCGTCGGAGACTTCAGGCAGTTTGAATTCGATGGACATTGGGGTGTTCGCGGATGCTTGAGCCGTAGGGTGGGGGGGGGG